>NYTD01000082.1 GCA_002683315.1 Deltaproteobacteria bacterium
TGACAGTTTCTCTCTGTCATAATTTTTTTGGCTATTTACGAGATTTGTTATCTGCTTATCAATGACCGATACAATGTAAAACAAGTTGGATTAGAAGAATGTATTTTGTGGAAAACAAAACACTTTTTGTATTAACTATTCCGACTGTGTCGACATTTTCACTGCTACAAGATTTTGACCCTGTTTTGACAGCCCCCTGAATCTATCCGATGGGAAGATTCGTGTCAAAGTTTTTTATTAACTTTTTTGACTGAAAAGATAAGATTTGAATCTTGAAAAGAACAGCTTGCTTTATTTTGAGAGTTTTATAAAACTCCAACATTCAAAGCCCAACGAATATATGACGACCTCAAAACCACGTCAAAAAATATGTTTACTTTTCTTGGTATAAAATTCTAAAATCACTCTTCGTGCTTTGTTTTAAGCGATGTGCAAAAAGATCTTAAAGATCCAACCAGCCAGCAATAAGATCAACATACCCACATACCATGTACGACTTAAATCTTGTATACAATCCAAAAATCTAGAAATGCGCTCTTGTGGATCGATAAGATCCAAAAGAGACAAACTACATGTATATACTGTACCACCAAACAAAAAAAGACTAAACGGTTGGTTCAACACTCCTTCCACAACCTGAATATGCATATATAAAGAAAATGAAGTAGTCATTCCACACATCATACATGGTATTTTAAGCCTCGTTAGAAAACCACAAGGCTCAAGACCAAGTTGTTGATGTGTTCCAATCCCTGAAGCTTCTGGCTCTAATATATATGCCAATAGTAAAACAGATAGGGTAATAGAAAATAAAATCAAAGGCCAAATTCTAGAATACAAAGAAGTCATTCTTCTTGCAAAACAGAAGAAACCAATTCTTTTAGCGATAAGACTTCCTGCTGGATTTCACGAAGCTGATCATCAAACTCATTACGCATCATTTGCATCTCTGAAATGAGATTTAATGCTGTAATAACGACAACAGAATGCTCATCAAAAGATCTCGAACGTTCGGCTTGTTCTGTTAGCCTCTTATCTAAATCTGCGGCAGCCTCTGTAATCGCAGAACCGTCTTCTAGAGTTCGTACATGGAATTGACGTCCTCTTATTACAATTTGTATATTCATTCGTTAGCCCCCTCTATAAGAGCCTCTACAAAAGAGCTCGGCTCAAAATCATAAAGATCGTTTATCCCCTCTCCCATTCCGACCAATTTAATCGGCACACCTGTTGTATCTCTAACGGCAATAACGATCCCACCTTTCGCCGTTCCATCTAACTTTGTCAAAACCACGCCAGTTAGTGGAGCTACTGCACCAAAACCTCGTGCTTGACTCAATGCATTTTGTCCTATTGTAGAATCAAGAACCAGTAACACTTCGTGAGGAGCATCTGGTATGACTTTCTTTCCGACACGAACTATCTTTTCTAATTCCTCCATCAATGCAGTATGTTCCTGTAAACGACCAGCTGTATCACAAATCAAGACATCAAATTTCTTAGATTTGGCAGATTCTAAAGCAGAATAAAATACAGATGCTGGATCTGCCTTGGGCTGTGCCAATACGATATCTACATCGGCTCGTCTTGCCCATTCTTCTAATTGAGCCACCGCCCCCGCTCGATAGGTATCCCCTGCTGCAACAAGAACTTTTCTCCCTTCCTGCTTGTACCGGTGTGCTAATTTCCCTATTGTTGTTGTTTTACCACTACCATTCACTCCAACAACCAAAATCACCAAAGGACCATCTTGTTGTTCTTTTAAAGGACTTTTTTCTCCTAATCGACGTATAAGTTCTTTTTTCAATGCCAATCGAACATCATCCAGACTTGCATCACTTTTTAGCGTACTCTGAAGAATAGATAAAAGTTTATCTGTTGTCTCTACACCAACATCTGCCATGAGTAAAGACTCTTCTATTTGCTCAATGATATCTTCATCTAATTCTTTCGTTATCAATGCAGAAAATGGATTTTTTATTCGTGAAAAGATTGACTTGGAACGATTCGCATCACTTCTCACCTGTTTTGAATCTACAGCAAGATTCGGTTCTTTCTCCTGTACTATAGGATCATCCTTTTTTCCAGATGAGAAATACCACAGAAATCCTCCCAATACAGTACATAATGCCACTGCTTCTGCAATAAAAATACTTTCCATCTCATAGCTCCTTTTGGACGTTTATCTCAGACGTACTGAACCGACCTGCGATATTCCTGGTTTTGGCATAGACACACCATAAAGTGTATCCATCGCTTCCATCGTTTTTTTATTGTGGGTAATCACGATAAACTGTGATGTCAATGACATCTCTTTAAGCATCATATTAAATCGTGCACCATTCCCCTCATCAAGTGGAGCATCTACCTCATCAAGCAAACAAAAGGGGGATGGTTTTTCTTTGAACAAAGAGAATAATAATGAGATCGCAACCATCGCTTTTTCACCACCTGATAACAAAGAAAGTTGTTGCATTCTTTTACCTGGAGGACGAGCATAAATATGAACTCCTGTATTCAAAAGATCATTCGCATCTTCTAAGTCTAAATATGACTTACCTCCTCCCACAAGCTGTGGGTACATCTCTTGAAAATGCGCATTCACATGCCGATATGTCTCTGAAAATCTAGTAATACACTGTTGATCTAAATCTACAATAAAAGATTCTAATGAAGATACCGATTCAAAAATATCTTCTCGCTGTGCTATTTTGAGCTTATACTCTTCGTCCAATGCATGGTATTGCTCTACAGCCAAATGATTTATGCCACGAATTTTGGAGAGCTGCTCTTTCTTTTTCATGTGTAATTGACGATTTTCTGTGTATTTTTTTGACGAAGATACCTCTTCATAATGAATGACGTACTCTTCATCATCTACCATAAATGCTCTTTGTATATCACGTTTCAATAGTGACAACTCTACATTCAGTTGTAATGAAAAATCTTCTTGAAGAATATTTGCCAACTGCTCCATCTCTTGTTCCATTCGAGATATCTCATCTTTTTTTCTCTTTGATTCTCCTCTCTTTTTTTCCATTTTGGCAATTTGATCCCGAAATTTTTTTTCTACTCGAGAATACTCTTTTTGCTTCTCTTGATACGATTTCTCCATAGAGGCACTCTTATCAGCTAATGTTTGGCAAGAGTCCTTAAGAAGATCTTCACGCGCACTCTCTTTTTCAAGAGTTGCTCTTATTCTCTCTATTCGAATACTTAATGTCTTTTCTTCTTCGTTTTTTCTCTCTATTGATAGAGATAAACGTTTAGAGGTCTCACGTAATCGTTTTTCGAGACTTTCTTTTGAGTGAAGTTTCTCTTGCTCTATTTGAAATTCAGTGTCCCTTGTTTGAAGTGTAAATTCCCTTTCTTTTTGATCTTTTTGATCTCTTCGAACCTGTAATTGCAATTCTTGAACTCGATCATCAGTGAAAAAAAGTTCTTTCTCTACCTCTCTCTTACGCTCTGCAAGTTTTAATTTTTTTTCCTTCTGCCCTTCTATTTCTGAAACAACTCGACGTTGATCTCCAGCTAGCTTATCTTGACGACGCTTCATAGCCTTCTCTTCTTTCTCTAAGGAACGAAGCTCTGTGGATATTCGTATCAACCCCTTTTCAAACTCTTGTCGATTGGCAACCAACTCTTGCTTGATCTTTTTCATCGCTTTCACTGTCAGGTCTTTTTGCATATCCTCTTGATCTAAGAATAAAATACGATCTTGAAATAGTGTCAAATGTTCATTGTTTCCTTGTATTTTCGCCTGCTTTATCTTCAAATTTCTACTTCGTTCAAGCATCATCAGAGTATCATTTTGAGGAACACCAACAGTTGTAGCCCCCTTATGCAAGACACATGGAGGATTCACACACAAGATTTTTGTCGTTACTTCACAAGGGACATCGACTATATTTTCAATGAGAATATGTTCTCCAAGAATACTCCACAAGACTTTTTTTGCTTCTTCTGAAGCATGTAGTCTTTGAATTAAACCAATATCCTTATATGGAGATAAAGATTTTGGATAAAAACAATGAACTCTATCTTGTACTTTACTCGCAATGTCTTGCAACGCATGTTCACTTGAAACCAAAATAGCTTCTATATATTCTCCCAAAGATACTGCCAAAATAGATTCATATTTTTGAGGTACCTCTAGCTCTTCAAGAAGAGTACCGTATACATCAGAACGCCTCAAGACCTCTTTCGTCTTGGTAGAGAAACCAACTCTATCTCGTTGCATTCTAAGCAAGGTAGAGACCTCTGTTTGAAGTGTATCTTGTTGCTTTTGTAAAATTCTACGCTCTTTCTCCTGTGCTTTACGCTCCTTCTGAATTTTTTGTCTTTCCACATCACAAGCACCTATCTTTTCCTGCTCTTCTTGTTCTTTCTTTTTGATCTCTTCTTGATCTGCCTGTAAAGAGTCGCTTTCTTTTAAGAGACCACTACGTTCCTTCTCTATTTTTGCGTACTCTTGAATCCAATTTCTTTGCTCTATCGCTCTTTCTTTTTGCTCATTCTCAATCCGAATTAGCAGCATAGCTATCGAATTCATCTGGACAGAGATAGAAGCAATCTCTTTCGAAAGAGTACGCTGTTCTTCTTTCTTTTTTTCCAATGCAGAATATTTTTGATTGAGTTCTTTCTTTCTTCCTTTTACCAAACTCTTTAATCGCTGAAGCTCTACTTTCTCTCCTTGGATCGACTGCCATATCGCTTGACGTTCAGAAACGACACGAACAAGCGCTCCTTCTTCTTTCTTTTGCTCGCTTCTGTCTTCTTTCAATGTACGCTTCAATACAACCAAGGACTCCTTCTTCTCTACCAATTCTTTTTCCAAAAGTTCCAATCGAAGCTGTAATGAACCAAGCTCTTTTTCTACTGAAGTATACCGTGTCCTCACATCTGACAAACGCTGAAACAAAGCACTGTGGCTTACCCTAGCTTGATGTAAAAAAGCTTCTTGACGTGTATTGATGAGTTCTAAATGCTGAACTTCTTGCATAAAAGACTCATGCTTACTTATGCGCTCTACAAGGGTATCTGTTAACTTTTTTCCTTTTGCAAGAACATCAAAAATTCGAAGCTCTTTCTCTTCTCGTTTCAGTCTCGTATATTGTTCTGCCTGAGCAACTTGACGTTGTAATGTTTCCAATTGCTTTTCTTGAACCCCCAACATCAGATCGATCTCAGAGAGTTGGAGTGTTACTTTCTTAAGTTTTTCTACCGATTGTTCCTTTCTGAGTTTGAAACGAGATATTCCCGCTGCTTCTTCAAATAAAAGACGCGTTTGCGCCGGGCGCGCATTCACAATCATTCCAATCTGACCTTGCTCGATGAATGAATACAATCGATTGTGTAATCCTGTATCAAGAAATAGGTCTTGTATATCCTTAAGGCGAACACGCACTTTATTAATCAAATATTCACTTCCTCCAGTTCTATGTAGCACGCGTGCAATCTCTATTTCATCACAGATATGATACGGAGGAGGAAATGATTGCTCCCCTTTTGAAAAGACAATGGCCACCTCTGCTGTAGAAGAAGGAGCTCTATTCTTGGAACCATTAAAGATTACGTCGGACATAGAAGAACCACGTAAGGATTTCGCTGACTGTTCTCCCAAACACCACTTTACAGCATCAAAGACATTTGATTTTCCACAGCCATTGGGACCGACAACGCCAGATAAACCTCGACCAAAAGAGAAAACAGTCTTATCACAAAAGGACTTAAAACCATGAATGCGTACTTTTTGAATATGCACTTAGAAGATACTCCATAAAAACAATATTCCAACCATTGTCAAAAAACAACCAGGTCTTTGGTTACGACTCATGCTTGCTCCCTATACTCTTTTGACAATCTCAAATATTCTGCGCAACCATGACCGATCCAACCCAGACGTTCATTAGGACGAAGTGGACGTATCACTTTAGCAGGTGAACCAAAAGCCAATACGCCTGATGGAATCACTGTGCCAGATGTAA
>NYTD01000083.1 GCA_002683315.1 Deltaproteobacteria bacterium
ACAAAAGATGCAAGGAGTGGGAACAAGGCGACAGGCTCTATGCATTACACATCTTGCACAAGTAGCAGCTTGTGCTCATCAGCATCTTTTTGTTTCCAAATCTGTAGATGGAGATAGAACATCATCACAGTTACGTTTCCTAACCACACAAGAACGTATTGAAGAGATAGCAAGAATGCTTGGAGGGGTAGATATCACGGACCGAACACGTGCTCATGCACAAGAACTGCTGCAAGAAAACAGTACCCTTAGACCAGTTTTGAGTATAGTCTCATAAGGGATGGCTGCCGTATTACCAAAGAAATCTGATGTAAAACAATCTGTATACCCTACAGACAGACTATAGTATAAAAAGTAGATGTCTTTGTGAGAGCATATGTTGTTGCTGTTTCTTATTTCTTGCGGAAAAGAAGAAAAATTATCTTCTCTTCCAGAAGATCCTCCTTTTGTATATGAAGATGTAGAGGTTGGCCAAGAGCTTCCGACGGAATTATTACTACGTCGCTTGAGTATGGATCTTCGCGGTATTCCTCCATCAATTGAAGAGATTGAGCGTGTACAAACAGAGAGTCTAGATGTTCTCATTGAAGAGTTTTTACAAGATCCACGACACGAAGGACAGCTTCGTTCACTGCTATCAGAATGGTTTCTAACTCGGATCGATAAGTTTAATGTCGACCACAGAGATTATCGAATCCCTGATGAGGATGCCTTTGCTTTTGTTCAGTCTGTCGGCGAAGAACCGCTGCGTCTCATGGCTCATGTCGGTGCAAAAGATATCCCATGGACTGAGATCTTAACTGCAAACTATACGATGGCCAATGACCTATTGCTCAATATATGGCCTTTGGAAGCATTGGAAGAAGGAGGAGATTGGAAAAAAGCATCATATACTGATGGTCGTCCTGCGGGTGGTGTTCTTATGAGCAATGGGTTGTGGTGGCGATACTATACGACACCCAACAATTTTTCACGAACAAGAGCGATGGCACTCGCGGATTTGTTCATATGCGAAAACTATTTGGAGCGGCCCATCAAGTTTGAGGCGCCATCTCTTTTGGAGAGAGATTCGCTCAATGAAGTGATTCGCACTAACCCAGCTTGCATTGGTTGTCACAGTACACTTGATCCCATCGCAGCTTCGCTGTTTGGTTTTTGGTGGTTTGATCTCTATGATACTGCAGAGATGACATCTTATCATCCAGAACGGGAGCAGCTAGGGCGATATTTCTTGGAAACAGAGCCGGCTTGGTTTGGGATTCCCTTGCAATCCCCAGCAGAGTTGCCTCTTTTAATGGCTGCCGATGAACGGTTTACAACTTGTACCGTGGAGCGAATGGCACAGCTACTGTGGAGAAGAGATGTAGGGGCGGAAGATTTCGCTCATCTCTTGAAACTTAAGTATGACTTTCAAGATGCTGAATTGCGCATGAGTGGTTTGATTCGTGCAATCGTATCTTCTCCTCCATATCGAGTTGGCGCACCGTTTTCTGGTGATGATGATGCGGATCTGATGACTCGTCGTATGCTGTCTGTGTCACAGATAATTCAAACGGTAGAAATTAGAACAGGCTTCCGCTGGAAAGAAGACAATGTGGATGTATTTGAAAACGATACGGTTGGATATAGAATTTTGGCCGGTGGTGTTGATGGTATTGAGGCGACACAGAGCGCTCGAATGCCCAGTATCTCTCGTCAGTTGGCCATCAAACGTCTTTCTCAGCTTGCAGCCTCCTATGCTATCGATAATGAAGAAGAGCAAAGCCCAGAAGAGAGAAGACTGTTTCTTAACGTTGATTTTCTTTCTCTTGATGTGGATGATCCAGAATTCGAAGAACTCCTCATCCGATTGTATCAACTCTTTCATACGCAAACGCCATCAGCACAACGCCTGTCTCTTGACAAAGAGATGTGGGAACGAATTCGCAATGAGAGCAACGCAAAACAAGCATGGAAAAGTTTTATCTCCGTGCTGATGCGAGATCCCTCTTTCTGGAGCTATTGATATGAGTATATCACGTCGAAAACTACTAAAAATAGGACTGGCCAGCTCTGCTTTTACACTTCCCAAACCTCTTGGTGCCTCTCCAGCCGCGCAGAGGAAATTCCTCTTTGTATTTTGTACTGGAGGATGGGATCAGTGCTATCTATTTGCTCCTTTGTACAATAATAGCGCCATCGATATGGAGCCAGACTCCCAAGAAGCCAACATTCGTGGTATTCGATTTGTCGATTCTTCAGAGAAACCCTACGTTCGTCAGTTTTTTGATCGATACGCGGATAAGATTTGTATGGTCAATGGTTTTGAAGCACGTTCTGTTGCGCACGATATCTGTTTGCGTTTGGTATCTACAGGTTCCAGTTTATCTGCAAAAGATGATTGGCCTTCCATAATTGCAGCTCATGCAGAGAACGATCCGCTTATGCCCTTTGTCAATCTTTCGGGTCCGATCTTTACACACGATTATACATCTTCTGTGGTTCGTGTCGGATCGTCGGGACAATTTTCGAAGCTTTTGTCGGGTGGTTTTCAATCAGATATGGCAGCGACACTTCCCACTGATTCTATTCAAGGTTTAGAAGATATGTGGGTTCGCGATGCGAGTTCGTTAAAATTAGATGAGTCCAGTGCAGGAAGAGAATTCTTGTTGACGAATGAAGGGATCATGGCAGAAGAGCGATTGCAGCAGCTTAGGCTTCAAAATCTATCCCTGACACCATCGATGCAAAACCCTCTTCGCAGTTCGCTGTCATTGGCCCTTGATCTCTTGGAGTCCAACACGTCTCGTTCGGTGATGCTGTCCTATAACGGTGTGCAGGATCTGGGATGGGATACCCATGCCGGATCTTTCTTACAGGCGCTACACTTTAATGAGCTATTTCGAGAATTAATGGATGCAATGGATGGTCTAAACTCACGAAACGGCAGTAATGGTCGCCTCATTGATGAGGTGACGGTAGTTGTTATGTCTGAGATGGGTCGTTTCCCACAAGAAAATGCGCGTGGTGGTAAAGAGCACTGGACGTATACTTCCGCGCTGTTGATGGGAGCAGGTGTTCGTGGTGGTCAGACCATCGGTGGTTATGATGAATATTGTTTTGGTCAAAAAGTTGATTTGGGTTCAGGACAAGTATCCAATCAAGGTGTACCGCTTGTTCCCGGGCATTTTGGTGCGACTCTCCTTCAATTGGCCGATATTGATTATGGAGAATTTATTGTGGATGCACAACCGATATGGGCGGCAATACAATGATGCTGCTCTTTCTATTTTCATGCACAGAGGACCCACAAATCCAAGAAGTGTATCAGTCGCCTGTTGCTCCTACTAATTCTGTGCTTGATATGGCTACAATTGAATCTCGAATTCAGGCTGCTTTTGAAAAAGGACTTCCCAGCCCAATTACTTTAAGAAATTTATATGGGTCTTTTCTCTCGCAAAGAGAGTCTTGGTGTCCGCATATGGAAAATCCAGACAGTTCTAATTGGCATGGGGTATGGTTTGATGACTGCTCGACGTTGGACGGGTATTCATTTTGGGGAACAGCTCTATTTTTCGAGTTTACCGATCCCGATTGGACCATAGAAGCCATGGCTTCATATGAGCTCGTTGATCCGCAGGGATTTACATTTATTGGTGGTGGAGAGTATGAGCTTGATGTTGTTCCCAACCAGTCTTGGTTTTTTCGAGTAGGTGGAACCTTCACATACGATCCATATGGAGGATGGTTTTCAGAGAGAGGAGAAGCCAGTTTGTTTTGGGATGCCGTATTTACCGATGGTGTGATGCAAGGACGTTTGGATGGTGGAGTGGGGTTCTCAGACATTGAGTTTTATTTTGATGGTGTGGTTGTCGATGACGCGGTTTGTGATGGACTACCTCAAGGTGCGGTCATGATTCGCGATGAAAGCGGTTTTTGGTTTTCTTTGGAACTTTCGGATTGTCGTGCTTGTGGTCAGATGATGTGGAATGGAGAAGAACAGGGAGAACTGTGCTTGGGTACACAATTGCAAGAGACGATTTTGTATTGGAGAGCGGAGATCGAAGCTGGACCAGAGTAGTAGATTTCACGTGTCGTTAAATTGTTATTCTTTGAGAAATTCGCTAGGTGGTGAATGAAGGATTGCGGCCCAAAACAGGAGCGTAATTATCATCGAAAAAAGCCTTTCCTGAATGACATCCAGGTGGAATTAATTCGTCAATCGTATCTTCTGCTTCTTGGTCCCATGATACGTCCAGTGTACCCAATGCATCTTTCGCTTGTTCTATGGTCCTTGGTCCGATGATAACAGAATGTATGGATTGGTTTGCCATGGCCCACCTGGTAGCGAGTTGAGATCGTGTGCAATCTAATCGCTGTGCAAGTGGAATCATTTTTTCGGCAACATCAATAGATTCTGTTCTATATTCTGCTTGTAAAAAACGACGGTCTTTTCGATCCAAACGAGAATTTTTGGGTACTACTCCTCCACCATACTTTCCTGTAAGAATACCTCTTGCGAGAGAGGAGTAGGAAGCAACACCGAGTCCGTAGTGATCTGTCATCGGTAAAAGTTCAACCTCTATATCTCTGTTGACAATATTGTATAGAGGCTGAACAGCACTAATGGGTTGCCACTTCTGTTCTTTGGCTTTGTGAATTAGGCCAGCAATTTGCCATGCACGGTAGTTTGAGCAGGCGATGTATCGGACTTTTCCAGATCGGCACAAATCTTCCATAGCGCGTAATGTTTCCTCGATGGGGGCCTTGTCTGGAAAGTGCAGATAATACAGATCGATCCAATCTGTTTGCAATCGCCGCAGTGATTGTTCGCATGCGTGAATGATGTGTCGTGCAGATAGACCACGATCGTTGGGTCGATCCGACATCGTCGCAAAGACTTTGGTTGCGAGGACAACATCATTTCTCCGTCCTTGGAGTAGTTTTCCACAGACTTCTTCCGAAGATCCGGTGCTGTACATATCCGCTGTATCCCAAAAGAATACGCCCTGTTCAAGGGCCATATCTGCGATGGTCTTTGCATCGGAGTCGGGGGTGGCACCACCAAACATCATGGTTCCCAAGCACATGGGAGATACCATAAGTCCACTTTTTCCAAAAGAAACGGGAGTTCGTAAATCGGTCATAATTCTTCTTTGAGTTGAGCTGCGTTATGAAATAGGATTGCGCGAATACCGAGCTCGTTTGCGGCATCGCAGTTCTCTTTGCGGTCATCGATGAAGATAGCCTGTTTGGGAGAGCATTTCATAGTATTCAAGGGGATGGTGTAGGCTTTTTTATTCGGCTTTCGTGCGTGAAGCTGGTACGAGACAAAGTGACGGTCTATGAACGGAGACAAAGAGACTCTTCGGTCAAGTTCATGGTACCATGTTGGATAGTTGGAAAGTGTGCATATTGTATGTCCTTGTTCGCGTAACGATATGAGTAGCTCTTTCATACCATCAATCCAGCGGTAGTTAGCCCAAATAATATCACGCATGATGTAGGCTTGTTTTCCGTCCTTGGAGAATCTACGGGCAAATTCTGCCTCGTCAATATTTCCCATTTCAAAGTCGATCCATGCATATCTGTCTTTGTCGGAGAGAAAAGTTCGTACATCTTGGTTTAATTCTTTGGGGACATCGATAAGGAAGGGGTCATAGATAAGTGTGCTCATGACATCAAAAAAATAGGTCATAGGTTCCACATTGTTGTTTGGTGCTCATAATCAATTCATAACTCTATTTTGGTCTTCGTTTGAAAAATATGAAGATGTTAGAACGAGAATAGATTTTGTGTGTCTCAGTAATGTGTATTTGGGGGGATGATGAAAGAGAAAATCGAAAGTTTATATGATGCGATTTGGCCTCAGGGAGCACCAAAGAGAGAGATGCGCTGTTCTCATTGTGGTAGGATCAATAGATTGGATGTGGGAAAGGCGGCCTTGATGATGGAGCAATGTCGTTGTGGAGAGTGTGGAGATCTGATGTTTCGCAGAAAAGAGGAGCCTCTTACAGGCCTTCGTGCAAACTCGTATCAGCATCCTTTGGATCGCTCATCTCTATCGGCACTGCGTTCGATTCCAGCTGTTTCTCAGGTACTCAAACGATTTATGGGAGAAATCGGTGAAAAGCCGCTTCGATATCAGGTACTTGCATCCAGTATTCAATGTGGTGAAGATCAATTTCCGGAGTTGTATACCCAATTACAGCAGGCATGTACTCGTCTTGGAATCGATCAGGTGCCCACGCTATTCCTCAGTCAATCACCCGTGATCAATGCCTCCACGTTTGGATCGGAAGAACCGGTGATTGTGGTTCATTCTGCACTACTGGATCATCTTGATGATGCAGGTGTCTCTACGGTTCTTGGTCATGAGTTGGGACATGTTCATAGTGAGCACTCCACATTTAAATTACTGGCGACCTTACTTATGCATGGAGGGATGCGATTTGGAGGATGGCCTCAGTTGCTGGCCACCCCATTGCGCATGGCTCTTCAAAAATGGTCTCGATGTGCGGAGTTGACTGCAGATCGTGCGGGTTTACTTGCCTCACGATCATTGGAAGCAAGTATTCGTGTATTGGTTCGAATGGCAGGGGGATACAGTGAGGGCGTACGTCGACGAACCAACATGAACATTGCAGCATTCATCAAGCAGGCTCGACAATTAAAAACAGCAGAAAATGATAGTTGGATGGATGGTTTTTTTGCAAGTATCGTCACGCTAAATAGAAGCCACCCATTTACGGCATGGAGACTTCTCATGCTCATAGAATGGGTGGAAGAAGGAAACTTTCTAGACCTGTTGTTGGTAAATCCGGCTATGGAGCCAGAAAAGAAAGATTGAGCTATTCTTTACGATCGAAGATGTATGCTCCTGAAACAGCACCCCAGACTTGATTATCCTGAGAATCCCATCCTTGGTCCCATGAGCTGATCTGGTTGGGGGTTGTTTCAACAATTGAGGTAGCATAGGAAGCTCCATTCATGTCACTTGGACAAGAACTTTCTTCTGTTTGACCTGTAAATCCAGTTCCATCCCACTGTAGATCAACATGACATCCATCTTTGCGTGTTGCGACCTCTGCAGAAAACGAAGCGATATCTTCATTATTGCACAATCCGATAAATGAATCTTCGTTGTCAAGAGTATAGATTTCGGAGCGAACCCAGTCATCACCAAGATCGCTGAGAACATAAAAACGTTGACGGTAGGGAGAAGAAACATTGTCAACAAGAGCTTGTTCGATATAAAGAACGTTTTCTCCAAGTTCTGGCACATCTACGACGCAAGCATGCAGTTGTACAGCATAATAGCTCATATCAGTATTTGCTTGTTCCTCTGATGTGAATCGACCTGTCAGTTGCTTTTCAAATTCTTCCATGACATCTATGGTGATTTCTTTTTCTGTGGGCTCTACTTGTGAACAAGCAAAAGCGAATAGTGACAACAACATGGTGGCTCCTTTGGGTTGTTTATGTACTGGTGAGTAGCTTATATAGCTTGTTTTTTTTTCATGTTGAGAAACAAATCTGTTACGATGTACATTGTTTGTTTTGGGAGGCTTTGTGGTATTGCGGTTGCAAATTTATGGTCGTGTGCAAGGTGTATATTATCGTGCATCGACGCAAAAGTATGCTCGTTCTCTTGGTTTGGTTGGATGGGTTCGGAATCGATCGGATGGCTCGGTTGAACTTTGTGCATTGGATCGAGAAAATCCACAAATGGATTCGTCAAAGTATGCGCAATTACAAGATTGGTGTCATAAAGGCCCTACACATGCCAACGTGATTCGTGTTGAGTGTAATTGGTTGGAACAAATAGAAGATTGGTCCGATTTTTTGATTCTTCAAACGACATAGGCATTGGTTTTACAAGGAGTATATAATGAATGCAGACATCTTTCAGGCGGCTTTGGCAGCCACAGCTCGAGTAGCGTGTTGTGCGGCATTGGTGTCATGCCAAAAACCCGTAAACACACCAGAAGCACCACCATTGATGGAGCATGCATCTCAAAAAGAAGAAAAACCCGTGGTGAAGCAGGTTCCAGACGAACCGAAACGTTCTGAGGTTAGTACGGAGTTTACAGCGTGTGATCAAACAATACAAGAATTTTTGAAGATAGAGCCGATTGCCGACCAAAATCCTTCAAAAGAGGTTCTGGCTTGTTGTTCGCTACAGGGAAATGAAGTGGACCAAAAACCAGACATTCGCTGGGATAACCGGATAGAATGTTGCGAGATGCTGAATTGGAGGGGGCCCAGAGGTTGCACTCCTTGGGGACCTCCCACCCCACCACATATGGTCTAATCAATTTCATTGGTAATACATACATATCTTGATCTAGATCAGTGTTCAAAATATACCCATGAGTTGATTTTGGGGTAGAAGCCTTGTAAAAGGAGTCTTTATGATTTTGACATTATTATTTGCATGTGCAGACTACAGTGAAGTAGCAGAAGAACCAACCCCACCAGCAGCTGTTTTTGCTCCTCTTGGCGATGAAGAATATAGAGTCGCACAGATTGACCCTGAGCGATACTTGGGACTTTGGTATGAATTTGCGGCAATACCTGCAGGAGCGCAAGCTCGATGTACTGCAACAACAGCAGAATACACACTGGTTGATGAGGAAACCATTGGTGTTCACAATGAGTGTCGTATTGATACAATAGATGGTGCTTTGTCTCAAATCGATGGCACAGCCACTCCTGAAGATGATCGTTTTTCTCATCTCAAGGTTCAGTTCTTCGCTTCCTTTCAAGCGGATTATTATGTTGTGGAAGCAGATGGAACGGACACCTCAGAGCCGTATGATTGGGCTGTCGTGAGTACGTTCAATGATGCGGTTATTTGGGTTTTATCTCGAACTCCAGACATGGATGCAGAGCGATATGACATGATCATGGATCGATTGTCAGAACGTGAGCTACCCGTCGATAAGATCGTAGAGACAGACCATCCCTAAGGTTGAGCAAGATATCCGGAGAGAGTGTAGTTGAGTTTGCAGTCTTGATATACATGATTGGTTGCAATGCTGAGACTTTCTCCTGCTGGTACCCGTAGTCCACTCCTCAATTGTGCGATCACATTGGACGCATAGTGACCGCTTTGGCTTGCCTGCTGAGAAGACAATCGAAATTGTCCGATAAGGCTTCCAGAGCTGGTTGTCAGTGTCACATCATATCCATGTGCACCACAAAAGCTTGCGGTGGTCAATATAATATCGGTAAGCACAACGTCTTGCCCGGTTGGTGCTGTTCCTACAGTACTACTTGATGAATAGGTTAATTGTCCAGCCCATGATAGCAATGGGTTTGATCCTACAGAGATGCTTTGTGGGATTGCTTGCGCAGGATGTGATGCCCACCAGCCAATGCACATAAAAAATAAAGCGCTCATTGCGCCTATGAAAGAAGTAAAGGATGTATTCATGATAACTCCATGTTGGTATAGCGATAGATTTCTGCTATCCTCTCAGTGATTCTTCTACAATTGTTTCATCGCTTTTCTTCTTTTTCGGATACGTTGCTTTTGCAACCAATGAACCACGATGCCTATTTCTTCCTCAACCTTTATTCACATTGTCTTTCTTCTTTTGGGGAGTACTCTTTTTGCCTTTGGGTATATGGAGCAACTCCAACTTGTGTGGGAAGCCTTCTTTTTGCTGTGGTTTGGTACTTTCTCTCTTCTTCAGGTTTTTTTTGAACGCTGGTCCTCGAACCGCTGGTATCCATGGTTGCTTCGAATATTGAGTGTCTTATCTTTGTCCAGCATCATCGGTGCACTGTATCTTTCGACATGGCCGGCAATCTCTTCCATGTCATCTTCGTGGCAATACGGTGTGTTGTTTATTTGGGGAATCCTTCTCTTTCTTTGTGCTCAATTTGCCCAAGAAAGTCATATTCGAACACACGTTTTTCTCGTATGTTGGTTCCCTTTTTTGTATTTGTTAGGAATGATACCGCAAATCCACTCCTATACAAATGGATCGATTTGGATATTGGGTTGTTCTTTACTGTTTGAAGGATTCCTTCGGGCGATTTGGTCTCTTTATCGCCCAATACAAGTTCTTCCTCAAACGATTCCCTATCTCTTCTTTCATCGTGTTGACCCACTGCGAAGTTTTTTTTCCGCTCTTCAGGAAAAACTTGGGATCGATGTGCAAGGAGCACAGGCATTCATGTTTGCTCGTAGAGCCACTGTTCCATTGACTGCTTTTTTATTTATATTTCTTTGGTTGTTGTCCTCTTTTGTCTTGATTTTACCTCACGAAACAGGTCTTCGCTATCAATTTGGTGTTCCTGATACCAACACGCTTAATCCTGGTGTGCATATCAAATGGCCATGGCCTTGGGGAGAGATTCAGCGTGTCCCTTCTTCTCGAATTCTTTCCATGAAAATAGGACATGAAGAAGAGGAAAACGGAGAAGAAGAAGAAGAAGAGAGTATTCTGTGGGCCAATCAGCATGCAGAGGAAGAGTTTTCTTTACTTATGGGGGATCAAGTTAATCTCATTGCGGTTGATGGAACACTTCAATATCAGATATCAGATGCCAGACAGTATCTGCTTTCATGGCAAAATCCAGAAGAGCAACTTGAAGGGATAGCGTATCAAATCCTCTCTCGATACTGCGCGCAAAGAACATTACGTGATGCGTTAAGTGAAAATCTACAAATTCTTGCAGATGATGTTCTCAAGCAGATTCAACAAAAAGCTGTTGCACTGGAATTGGGACTTATGCCGATCTCATTTACATTTTCAGCACTACATCCTCCTGTATCTGTTGCGCGGGATTATCAATCTGTAGTCTCAGCTCAAATTGATCAACAGAGCACGATTATTCGCGCACAAGCGTATCGCATAAAATCTATTCCTCGAGCGAAAATCGAAGCCCAAGAAGAACGTGTTGATGCGCAAAAAGAAGCCATGGAACGTATATCTAAGGCAAAAGGAGAAGCACAAGCTTTTCGGGGTTTATATGAAACAGTGAACAGTGATCGTGAGTTGTATTTGTTTCAAAGACGATTGGATGTTCTTAAGAAGAATCTAAAAGGAAGACGCATGACGATTATTGATCATGCTTTGGAAAAAGAAGGAGCGACGTTATGGATAGAAGACTAAATCTGTTGCGTATTATTCTTGGTCTGAGCACGCTATGTATTATTGTGATCTCTAGTATGAGTTTCATGGTTCGACAAGGAGAGGCTGTAATTCGGATTCGTCTTGGAAAGGTCGAGCAGACGCTGCAAGAGCCAGGTCTGCAATTTCGACTTCCATGGCCGATTGAGGATTTGGTTCGTGTCGATTGCAAAAAACGTAATTTTCGATCACGCAATACAGAAATGCTCACCAAAGACAACCGTAATATCATCTTGATGAGTTTTGCCTTATGGTCTGTTGAAGACCCCTTACGTTTTTATCAAGCAGTAGGTTCCTTAGAAGAAGGAGATGCAAAGTTATCTGGACTAATCACGAATGCGAAAATCTCTATTTTGGGGGGATATGAACTTGTTGCGTTGGCTTCTACTGATACATCGACCCACAAGTACACAGAGATCGAATCCAAAATACAAACTTCAATCTCTAAGATTGCAAAAGAAAAATATGGGATGAAGATTCACGATGTTGGTATTTCTCGACTTTCTCTTCCCAAGGAGAATATCGGCTCTGTTTTTGCCCAGATGCGGGCAGAGAGAAAGCAATATGCGGCATCATTTAAAGCCCAAGGAACACAAAAAGCATCTGAAATCCGATCGAAAACCGATGTTGAAGTGGCAAGAATTAAGGCTGATGCGATGGAGGAGGCTGCCAAAATTCGTGGAGATGCGGAAGCCCAAGCAGCGAGTATATATGCACAGGCCTATAAAAAAGATCCCGATTTATATCGATTTGTTCGATCTTTGGATACTCTTGAAGATGTTTTGGGTACAAAGAGCAGTGTAATATTGAGAACAGATGCAGAACCATTTCGACTTCTTCGAGAAGCGAAGTAACATGCGTACATTGCAACAATTTTTTTCTCCTCTTCTTTTACTCGGTTTTTGGCTGATTCGAGCATTACCTGTATGGGTATTGATTCTTATTTCTTTGTATCTCACGTCCAATGTTCAGGTTGTTCCAGCTGATCAACGGGCAATGGTATTTCGATTTGGTGCCTTGGTATATCAAGGAACACCACAAGCCGAACAAGGGCCGGGATTGATGTTTGCATTTCCTTCTCCTATCGATCGAGTTGAGTTATTTTCCGACAAAAAAGTTCGTACACTTGAGGTGCAAGACCTTCATATTCCCAAAGAGCCAGCAAGGGCTTTTTCCAAGAAGACGTTGGATCCAGAGCAAGTAGGATACATTCTCAGTGCCGATCAGAATTTGTTGCACGTGCGTTTGTCTGTTCAATACCAGATCTCCTCTGCGGAAGAGTATTTTGTGAATAATGATACACCCCAAGAGATTATGCGTTCTGTTGTTCTGGCTTCTACTGTGTTAGAAGCCGGAAAAAGAAGTATAGATGATATCTTAACAGGTGGTCGCGATCAATGGGTTCGAGCGATTCATACACGCAGTCAATCTCGAATGGATGTCCAAAAATTGGGTGTAAAGATTGTTTCTCTTGAGATCATGGATCTTAAAGTTCCCAGTGCTGTACGAAGTGATTTCCAAGCAGTGCAGTCTGCAGTTGTCGATGCGCAAACCTTGGAACAAGAGGCCAAAGCGTATCGAGCAGAGCAGATACCCAAAGCGAAAACATGGGCAAATAATGAAAAAAATAGTGCCCAGTCGGATGCTCTACAGATTCTTTCGAATGCTCGTTCAGAGAATGAAGCCTTTGTTTCTTTGATCACAGATGATCCGAAACTTCTGAAATCAAGGATTTATCGAGAGCGTTTACAATCTATTTTTGCGGACATTGGTTCGGTTCGATTTGTCCCTCCTCCGGCAAAAAATGGAATGCGTATAACCGTTCGGGAGGGACGATGAATAAGAATCTGTATACGCCCTCTTTTCGATTGGGTGTTAATCTTGTCGGTGGTGGTCTTCTTGTTGTAGGGCTATTCTTTGCATGGCTGTATCCTGATCAACAGCAAATAGGTGCACTTGTACAGGCTGCTGCAGCTGTATTGGTAGGCGTAGCATCATTGTTGAGAGGAATTCGAGGAATGTTGCAGGGAAGTGTAGCCCAAAGTACTGATCAGCTTGTTGCCATCGCAGTGTTGGCTTCAGCTTCTCATGGGGATTTCTTAACCGCAGTATCCTTGCCTTTGTTACTTGATATGGTTCGTATATTTGAAGATCGAACCGTTCTCGGCGCAAAAGAAGCGATTCGAGCACTTTTGGCTCTGGCTACTCCAGAAATTCTGCGCATTGATGGAGAAGAGGTATACACCTGTTCTATGGAAGACATTTCTAAAGATGATCTTGTGCTTGTTCGACCAGGCATGCGGATCGGCGTAGATGGAGAAGTTGTCTCTGGGTGGTCCTTGGTTGATACGTCAGCGGTTAGTGGTGAAATACAGGCTCAAGAAGTCCAAGAAGGTTCGCTGGTATATGCAGGGACACAAAATATTAGTGCAGAACTTCGTATCAAAGTACATTCAGTAGGGCATGACTCAGCAATGGGACGTGTTCTTGCTATTTTGGATGAGACGATCTCCACACCACGTGTTCAAGCAGTAGAGGAATGGATTGGAATCTATGTTCCCGTAGCGCTCTGTGCAGCAGGAAGCATATTATTTTTCACAGAAGACCTGAGTCGTTCGATCTCATTATTGATTGCTCTGTGTCCAACAGCTCTTGCTATTGCTGGTCCTTCAACAATGGTATGTGCACTAAATGCAGCTGCTCGCTTGGGAGTATTGATTCAAAGTAGAGATGCGTTATCGCTTATTCACTCTTGCAGTGTTCTGGCGATTGATAAGACAGGGACATTAACAAAAGGAGAGTTGTCTTTGCAAAACTATACATGTAGTGAAGAAGATCTCCAAATAGCTATGCAATGTGCTCAGGCTTCTCTACATCCGGTTTCACGAGCATTGGTTAACCATGCACACCAACAGAATATCCCGCTTAA
>NYTD01000084.1 GCA_002683315.1 Deltaproteobacteria bacterium
AAACCTACGATATGGCTCTTTTTACTTTTCACGACTTATGGAGCGATTCGATCAATCGTATCCATTTGCTGTCGGATCTTACAATGGAGGCCCGCACAATATGTCACGATGGTACAAAAATCTCAAGGGACATGTTCAAATGGACGAATTCGTAGAGCATGTCTCTTTTGATGAAACGAGACGATATATCAAAAAAGTATGTGGATATTACAGCCAGTATGTGCAATTCCATCATTCTAACGGAATTGTTCGCTTGCCTCTTACCCCTGGAGAAGATGATGCCAGTGTGATCGATTTTTAACGACTATTCTATCGCATATTATACACGCTCAAGAATCTTTACCAAGTAGCCGTCCCCACCATGAGCTATCTTCATCGCAAGAACTCTCTTCATGGATTGTCACATTCGGAGAAACCACAACGACAGTATTTCTGATCGAGATATCATCGGAGCATTCAATATACAATCCATCTTCTATCTCTATTCCCTCTAAAAAAGCAAAATCATCACGAAGAAGAATATCTCGAACGTGTCCAAAATCTTTCCCTGTTCTATCTATTACTGGATTTTTTCGAATTTTTTTCCCCCAACAATGCCATTGATCCAGCTCGGTTGGTTTTTTGCTGCTTTTTTGAATAAATGCAACCTCTTTTCCTATTCGAATGTCTTGAGCCCAAACAAAAGCATCCTCTGAGAAAAACCCTTCTTTTTTATAACTCCAGCCCATCACGTCCAAAGTATTCAAGTCAAGGATACAATCGCACAAGACTCCTTCAATGATTCCATCTTCTAGATGGACCACCAATATTTTTGATAACTCACTAAGCTTTTTCATCTCATCTACACAATAGTAACGAACAAATGTTAATAACCTCATAATTACTCTATTCTCTAACACCTCGGAGTTATTTTGCTCTTTTCATCCATCTATCTCTTATCTTGCGCTCCCGAAATCCCAGAAGAAGCATGGGTTTTCGATACTATATACGGCATTGCAAATAGTGATGATGATAATGAAAATGGAGAGTCTGACTGGGAAGAAAGCACATTTGCAGAGGAAAATGATCGTTCCACCATAATTATCCCATCAGTATTTTTTGAAAACAAAACATCCAAACAAAAACTCCGACTAACGCAGAACAATGAAAACTTTCGTCTGTATTTAAATGGAACATTGATCACCAATAGTTCTGGAGACAATGTTCTACTCAGTTTAGAAGAACCTGCCGATCTTAAGATTGAGGTAGAATTTCTCACCTACAACAAACCGCATAGTCTTACACTTAGTTTGGAAGAAGAAGGGGAAATCATCAATAGTACGACCATTGAAATGCACTCTGCACCGATATTAATCGGACATCATCTCCAACCTGCAGAGTTGCTTATCAGCATGGGATACAGGGGTGCACAAGGAAATCAAGATTTCGTCGATGCGTTTGCGGATGTTCTATCCGATCAATTCATCGAATACCCTCTCAATGAGTATAATTTTGATGTGTGGATTCAAGATGAGATTGAATTTGGGATTCTCCAAAAAGAAGACCATCAGACGAGTTTAATCATCGATTCTATTCGAAACCGAGGTCTTGCAAGACTCTCTGAACAAGAACTTGTAGGTACAGATATAGGCAGAGGAGTATGGGGCTCTGGAACGCCTACATCTCAAGATTCTTTTGGGAATCTTGAAGCTACCCCACCAGTACTTGTCGATGGAACCAACTACCCTTTTGGAAGAATTTATTACGGAAAGTTTTATACTGAGGATTTGGCACAAGGCATGAAAGATATGCTTGATGAACAAGTCATTCAATCCCCCGTAGAACTAGATGTCAGTTTTTTGTGTGTCGGACATGTAGATGAATTCGTTACGTTTCTACCTGACCCTACCGCAAGACAAGGGTTTCGAATGTACATCACCGATACAGAGAAAGGATATGAGTTTTTCTCTTCTCTCTCTTCAAACCATCAACTTCCTCTTTATCAACAAGAATATGGTTATGGAACAGTTGGCGATATTCTCTCCGACAATAATCTTCGCGCTCTAAATGAAGAAATACAAGCCACCTATATCGAACCCAATATAGAACGATTCAAAAATGAGTTTGGCATTACTGAAGATGAGATTGTACGTGTCCCAATGCTTTTTGAAGAACCTCAGGGGTGTTATGGAGCCACAGCAACACTTCTTCCAGGAGTTGTAAACATGGCAGTCTTTACACACGAAGATCAAGAAAGTGCCGATGCTTTTATTCCTGATCCATTTTTTCGTTCCAACCTCAGCAATACCTCTGATGATCCATACATTGAAATGTTTGAATCCATACTACCTGAAGGCGTAACTCCACACTGGGTGAATGACTGGGAATGGTATCACGTTCAACTCGGAGAAGTTCATTGTGGAAGCAACATCAAACGTAAAGCAGTGAATAACTGGTGGGAGAAATAGTCATGTCATTTATTTCGTTTATTACATTTTTTACGTGTTCCATAGCCAACGCAAATCCATCTATTGAACTTCTTGAACAACAATATCCACAAGAATTTGCTCGACTTCAAACTCTCGCTCCTCTTCCGACAAGAGCCGGACATCTTCGATTTATAGGCTCCGATATTACGAATGTACAATGGGCTCCTCTATTCCTTAATCGGTATATGAATGCGACCGAATCAACAGAAGTCCGAAGAGCACTCTTGGATCTCTTGTATCGTTCTCTTGGAGAAATCCCCGATGAAATCATCTCATCATATTCTGAAGAGCCCGATACGATACGTTCTGGTATCTTGGAGATGACAGATTTTGGTACCATCGACCCAAACCTGGCCCAAAAAGACACCTCTCCACTTGTTCGAGCAACATTTATTAGACAAGTGGCCAAATCATCACAAGCATCAAACAGCTTTATTCTTTATGCTCTTCAAGACAATGACCCAATGGTACTAGCGGATGCTGCTCGCGCAGCATATCAAAAAGAATGCTCAGATGCAATTCCTCATCTTGCATCACTTGTTACAACAGATAATCATGTCGTCGCCCTAAGATCTTTATACGCTTTATCCAAGCTTGACCTCTCATATGCTCGTTCCCTTATCCAAAAACACAATCTCACAGAAAGCGCAAACAAAAATCTTGCTCTATTCGCAAAGGGATTATGATCGCCTCCTACTTTTTGTTCGGAAGACGCTCTAAAGACAATCCTTGTAAAAAATTTCTTAGAACTTGATCTTTACACTCTCGATAATGCCGATTATCTGGTTTTCTAAAAAAAGCACTCAACTCATGTTTACTTAGTCGAAAGTTCGCTTTTCGTAGCATAGAAAGTATATCCTCTGCTTGTAACGAAAGGGCTATCTTTAATTTTCGAAACACAATATTATGATTCAATTTGGATTCTGTTACTGGGAGTTTTCCATCACGTTTTCCTCGAAAACGAACAATTAATCCATTCAAAAATAGAGCTAGATTGCGATCTGAGATCTGCATAAAACCCGCATGATCATCCCCTTTTAGCCAAGCGCAAACCTGAGATCTTGAAACGACATGCTCCATCAATCCAAATGTTTCCATCATTTGATCATCGCTATATTGAAAAATGTATCGTAGTTTCCGCAAAATATCGTTATTGTTCATTATCTCTCCTTTGTTCCTCCTTATAGCCTATTATCTTACCCATATCCCCAATAGAACATGAAACCAAATCCTTTTCTTGGACAGACTCTATCCAATCGCTATTGGATACAGAAAAAAATAGGTTCTGGAGGATTTGCATCGATATTCAAAGCTCGAGATACTGTTAGAAATATAGATGTTGCCATAAAGATCCTTACATTGCTTCCCGATACACAAGTGGAAGAAAAACGGGAAGAGAGATTTGTACGAGAAGCGCGTATTCACCTCAATCATCCCAACATCGTTAATATATTTGAACTCAATCATCATGAATCCCCCTCATGTACATACATCGTTATGGAGCTCTTAACGGGTCAGGACTTGCGAAAAATACTCGAAGAAAAAGGTCCTATACCACCTCAAAGGGCCATACCTTTTGTTATAAAAGCCTTAGAAGGTCTGGAAACTGCTCATAAAGCAAACATTATACATCGAGATATCAAACCCGAGAATCTATTTATACATCAACCCAAAACAAAAGAAGAAATGATAAAAGTACTGGACTTTGGCATTGCACGTATGCACACTGAACATTCTCTATCTCTTACGGGTCAGATTCTAGGGACATATAAATATCTCGCTCCAGAATATATTCAAGACGATATCATCACTCCCAAACTCGATATATATCAGATGGGTTTGGTATTCGTAGAATTACTGACTGGAACACCTGTTGTGAATACAGATCATGCATTAACCGGGCTAAGACAACATATTCGAGGAAGTGTTGAGATCCCTACAGCATTACTAGAGAGTCCTGTGGGCCCCATCATACTTCAATCACTGCATAATAATCCAAACGAACGCTTTGCAAGTGCGCTCCAGTTTGCACAAGCTCTGTCAAGTATCACCCCAAGCAGTATACCTTTTGGAGACATACTCAAAGAAAAAATCGCTCTCAACGTATATTACAAGGGAGCAATGCTGCTAGAGTTTTCCTCCAATGAAGATTGGGAAGAAGATGAAAAAACAGTGGAGATGGGATTGCAAAAACGCGTTCCTATTCAATTTTTAATATTTGCAGCAACCAGCATCACAATCGGAATTGCAATCGCAGTGCTATGGCTGTAGTTCTATTCGTCTGGAATAACGATTGCATCTGGCCATACGACCTGTGCAAACCTGGTATAACTATTTTCACCAGAAATCACTTTGCTCCCCTCCCAAGCGAGAACGCCACTTAGGTAAATACGCACAGTAACGGAGTTCGAAGAAGTGTACACTGACCCGGGAAAATCGTGAACCCATACTTCAAATGTTCCGTTTTCAGGAGCAAGGATATTGGTGTTTTCTGGCCCTGTTCCGGTGATATCATCCAGATCAAGACTTGGGTCATCATCGCCAAGGCCCATGATTCCCCAATCTAGCCATCCACCACTTACGCAATTCCAATAATAACAATCATTATCCGTCTCTAACTGTCCGTTGGGACGCACGATATGTAAGTCCATATCATCACCACTGTGCTCCCAATACAATTCGACCCACAGTGACTCTCTTGGGATTGCTTCCAAAGTAGCTTCACAAGGCTCCGATGCTCGACCCCATTCATTATATACTATCAACTGTCCTATGTATGTTCCTGCTAAATCTGCAAAAAAGTATGGGCGATTGGCTCCACCATTGGGAATATATGCTTCTGAACCTGCAGGCTTTACAAGCAGTGACCACTCATACTCAGTAATACCCCCACCACCTTCATCATAAGATTCTTCTCCTACCCATGTTGCTGTTTCATAATGAGGGAAAATAACTGGTGGATCTACAGAGCAAACCGCTATTGGAGATGGAGCGCAACCACCATAAACCAATGCTTGTGATGTTCCTCCTGGTGTATTACTCTCCACCCAAAAAGGAGCACTATGCTCACCAAAATCGAGTGGTGCATATCGTATATCAACCCACGTTTCTTCTCCTGGTGCAAGTGTAATAGGAAGTTCTGGACCACCAAACATCTCAAACTCTGTTCCGATAAGAAGTGTTTGTGTAATTGTTAAATCTGCTCCACCCTCGTTACGTAACGTAAAACCGTCTTCGTTCGGCTCTGTCAATGAAGCCCAGCCCATATCCAACTCTGGAGGATCAATAATAAGCAGTGGAATAGCCCCTTGACCTATCAAAGGAACCAATGTCTCTGGAGACTGAGGATCATCTGAGAAGACTTTAAGCCATCCAGCATCATTAATATTTTGGGGGGTATACGACAAAATCATCTCTGTACTATCACCGGGGCCCAACAACCCAATCGGCGCTGCAGAGGCTGCCGTAAATGGAGTCCCTTCCAAAATAATCTCAGAGATATCTAATGCCACAGGCCCTTCATTACGAAATGTAACAACCTCAGTTGAGCTTGTTTGCGGATCTACAAGACCAAAGTCTACAGAGCTTGGATCTACAACAAGGGCCGGATATTCAATCTCTGTATCAATGATCTTTTCCACATGATTTTCAACTTCACATGCAAACAATGTGTATAATAAAATATTCATGACTGAACCTCTTTTTTGAGCCACTCTACGTATGCTTCATTCGCAGAACTAGGCTCTAACGTTAATATCTTGGGAACATCATAAGGATGAAAGTCCATCAATGCTAGGCGTGCATCTTCTACCTGCTCATCTGTCGTTTCCATAATGATAACACTCTCTTCCTCTTCTTGAATTTCTCCATTCCACCAATATAGTGATTGAGCACCCTGCAGAATATTGCCACAAGCTATCAATCGAAGTTCCAAAAGCTGTCGAACGAGAGGTTTCGCTTGTGCTGCGGGAATAGTTGTAAACAAGACGTGCATTGTTTTGTCTCGAAAATAGATGAATCTTGGATAAGTGAAGACGTTATAACGGAATCACAAAAAAATGTTGGTTAAAAAAATGTATTGGTTAATATCGACAATAAGTTGGGCTACTTGCCCTCATTTAGAGAGTATACAGCATCATCATCTAAAATCAAAACAGATCGTAGAAACATCTGGACTTGTGGTACATAAAAAAAAACTATGGCTGCACAACGATTCTGGTGACACTGCGCGTCTTTTCTCACATACTCTATCAGATAAAAATACGACCTCTCATCCCCTAAAATTAGTACACGCACAAGATTGGGAAGATATCGCCATCGATCGAAAAAAAGAAACGATGTACATTGCTGATACAGGAGATAATCGAGAACGAAGATCGAATACTTCTATCATATCTTATAATATAAAGACTCAAAAATCGCATGTCATTCCCATTTCATTTGAAACAGGCTCAATCGATATCGAAGCCATAGCCTGGGATCCAATCCAAAAAAAAATATTTTTAATGAGTAAAGGAAGAAAGGGAACGGTACACACATTTGCATTCTCACCCGATAAGCATCCAGATACTCCCTTAAAAAGCCTACATCAATTTTCTATTTCCCCTGCGAACGGACTAAATCCGGAAAGAATTACAGCCATGGATATATCCTCTAATGGTGTATATATTGCGGTTCGCAACTACGTAGAGCTTTTTCTTTGGAAACGCACACCACAATCCTCTATACCACAAACAATACAGGCCCCCCCTTGTATCTACTCGTTACCGGCCCAAAACCAAGGGGAAAGTCTTGGTTTTGATGAAAGCAATCACTCTCTGTGGACTGTTTCAGAGGGAAAAGATCAACCCATTATCGAATTACGTCTTCTTAGCGAATAACCACTGTCTGCCCACAATGGTCAGAATCTCAACATCAGAAAAATATATAGCGAATTGTCTTCGAAGATCTTCAGCATGATGCAGAATACGCTTTTCTGTATGCTGGACAAAGTATGGTTCATGAGTTTCTTTTACCACCATCCATTCCATATCCAGTGTCGCAATATGTCCGGACACCTCAACGGAGCATGCCATGACGAGTTTTTCTTGTCCATTGTATGTATACATTAATGGCGTATCTATCTGTACATCTGGCTGTTCCCATAGGGCAAACAATACAGTTCCTTTTGAGGACAAGGCTTCATGAATACCTTTTATAAAAGAATCACATGCATCATGAGCGATCATAGAGAACGGTGCCATTGGAGCAAAAATCATATCACAGGAATCTTTGAGAGGAAGCAAACCGACAGAAACAGAGAACAAACCTCGCAAAAATGCAAGCTCAAGAATCTGAGCATCCACATCCATTCCTGACCATATGTGACCATTCGATAGTAAATACTGCCCCCATCGTCCTCCTCGACAGAAAACCTCTATAACCCTTCCATGAAAATAGGAACGTAGATGTGGGTATTCTTTATCTGCCGAACACGGATAGATCTTTTCTGTCCATTCGAAGGGTGCACAAAGAATTTGATCAATATTCATCCGATTGAAGCCCATAAAACAGCTAAGTAATACAATGGTATGCGAAAAATAGCTCCAGCATTACCAACCCAAAAAAGAACCAAAATCAACATCATTCCATACGGAGCAATATTGTCCAAAATATCTTTTCCTTCTTGCGGTAAAAAGAAGCGTAAAACCTTAGACCCATCCAAAGGCGGAATAGGGACGAGATTAAACATCCCATAAATCACAGATGTGTATCCAATAGCCCAAAAGAATTCATCGACGAGCCAAACCATCTTTACCAACCCCGTACTTTGCATTGTTGCTCCAATTGGAGAAAGGGCAAAATGGCCAACACAACAAACCAAAGTGACAACAATATTTGCGAGAGGACCGGCAAAAGAGATCAAAGCCATATCTCTTCCAACATTTTTTAGTCGTCTTGGATTCACTGGCACCCAAGCCATGCCGATGGGAATCATAGAAAAAGCTGTCACACAAGGCAGTACAACACTCATGAAAATAGAATTCATATTATTCCATTCAATATGATTAATCGGATTAAAGGAACGCTTTCCAAGCAAATACGCAGTATCGTCACCACAACGATGCGCCATATATGCATGTGCTCCTTCATGAGCACCCATTTGTACAAACCATGCTCCGATTAATAAAATGGTGAAATATGTGTTGGAATCAGACATTAACTCTACTCTAGTGCATGCGTTTATAATCGCAATTATCATTGTACAATTGCGATGCTTATAATATTGAAACAACATAACAAAGACGAGGCATTCTCAAAATGTTAAAGTTTGAGAAGCGACACAACAACCATCCCATCTATGTCTTATGCATTTCGCCCATGCTTATACCAGCATAGTTACGGATTTATTATTCATTCGCTAAATATACAACGACGAGAGAATTATGGAAATCGATCATTTTGAAAGAGGACTCACTGTTGACTTTGCAGTACGATACATCATGGTAGATTGCACATCAGTAGCACAAAAAGCTCAGCAAAGACATAATCTCACAGGAGCTGCTCCTAGATTATGTGCAGAAGGTATTCTTGCCTCATATCTTCTCGCTTCTCAAATAAAAGGAGAAGAAAAACTAACCATTCAAATCCTGTCGCAAAAACCAAAGATGTCTTTTATGTCTGACATCAACGCAAATGGAGAATTGCGTGCAAAATTATCTCCAACTACATTTCCGGAAACGACTACAGAGCTAGATGGGGTCTTGGTTGTTATCAAACATAACAAACAAAAAGAACTATATCGAGGCGTTACGAATATAGAACACAGCAACATAGCACAAGCCCTACATCATAACCTCACACAATCTGCACAAGTAGATACCATCGTACAGTTTTTCGTTTTGCAAAAAGGAAATAGCATTCACAGAGCAGTAGGAATCATTCTGGAACGCCTTCCTCCTACAGAAGACCTTCCCTTTTTGACCTCAGAAGAATTTTTTACGAAATATGCTGATCTGACGACCAAAGAAGTCTGCCAATCCTTAGCTGAACGAAAACTGCGTAATGAGAACCTTCATGACTTATTATCGAAACCGATATCTTGGAAATGTCGTTGTTCTCGTGCAAAAGTAAAGTCTATGCTCTTTTCACTAGGGAGAAAAGAATTGGAGGAAATCAAACAGGAAATCGGCTATGCAGAGGTCACGTGTCATTTTTGTAATGAACAGGTTCTCATTGAGAATGACGAATTACAAGAACTTATAGATCAACACACAAAAAAATAAAATATCTTTCGACTCTCATCGTATATTCTCAAAAACCTAAAATTCAATATCTACGGAGTATTCTATGCTATCCTCTTTCCTCATTATGTTTAATGCATCTGCTGATCCTCAGGTTTCTCTTGCCTATAAAGTAGAGAACAAAATAGGAATATGGGGTGAGAATATATCAGGCAACATCTTATACAATAGCCAAGAAGTCTACTATACAAAAGAAGGCTATGCCATAAAAAAGAACAAGGGGTATAAAAACATCAATATATATGGTGGAGTCTCTTTTACAGAGAAAATCCCAGAGGGAGCCATTTCGATACACAAGGCAAATGGAGAAGATAGCCGATCCGACTATAAGATCGAAGAAAAAAAACGCGAGACCAGATCAACCTTCTTTATCAAACTTCCCAACGGAAAAAAGAAAGTCATTGGTCGGGGGCACAAAAACCTTGTGCCATATCGTTGGTTCACACACGATTACCCTGCCCCAAAAGGCTTTACAAAACCGGATAAAAGTTTTGGATGGAGTAAAGATGGAACCCATTATGAATACAAAACCCCATCTAAGGCTACCAAATTAACGTTTAAAAAAGCGACACAAGAAGACATCTCAAAATGGAATAAGCAAGTACAAGTGTTTGCACCAGATGTAACGGTAAAACGTGGCTTTTGGATCAATACTGATCTCGATGACACACTTGAACAAATCGTTTGTGGAGTGGGCCCTAGATTTAAATCCTGTTTCATCTTTGATCCGGAGGATAATTTGTGGCACAATACTCAGCTGAATTGGGAGGGAGCAGATACCCCAAAACCTTTTTCATACAATAATGAAACGTATATTGCATACCGTTCTCATCCCAAAAGCAAAATCTTACGAATTCTGTACTTTGACGGCTACTCATACAAAACAGAATATTTCCGTCCAGAACGCAATAAGAGAGGAAAATAAGATCTGCCTCAAATTTAGTATATCTAATTTTCAAAAATATCTTCTATTCCAATAAATTCGTTTGACGTTACCTTAATTCTAGAGCTAAAGTATATAATGATGGTGTAGGTTTACATTCTCATCACCATAAATTATAACAATTACTTTTTTGAGGCCAAGATTATGTTAAGAACAACCTCTTTACTCATCCCCTTGTCACTTCTGGCATGTAATGGAGCAGACAAAGACACTTCAACAGCAACAGAAGAAACAGCTGCGACGGACGGCTCTTCTTGGGCTCGTGGATATGTACAACAACTTGAGAAAACTGTACAGTTGAATCCAGAATTAAAAGAGATTAATAAACTTGAGCAAGCATATCTGGCTGTCTCAAAAGACGTATTAAATCCTTGGAAGCAAGCTCTTTTGAATAAAGATGCTCAATCCTTCTCAAAAATAACTTCCGGAAAAGGTCTGCAGTGGTCAAAACTAGAGTCCACCACCAAAAGCAATCGTGATGGAATCCTCATAAATGAAATGACCGTTCAGGCTGGTGCTGATCAAACAGCAGCATATCTGGCAGATTTTCAAAAAGTAGAGCATGTTGATTTATTGGTTCGGCACATTGAACTTCCAACTGAAGACACTGCTGTTTTAGAACTTCGTTATGATGTTCGTGGAGTAAATACAAATAACAACCGTAGAAATGATCGAGGAGAATTAAGCGTATCACTCACAAAAACCTCTGTCGGATGGACGATAGCTTCTATGGAAGTCATATATCTTGAACGAGCCGAAAATACCCGTAACCCTGCATTTACGGATGCGACAGCATCTCTTGGATTAGACAAACTTCCAATAGACGACCGAAAAGAAGCCATCCGTCGAGGTGGATATGCACTTGCGATTTCAGACTTCGACAATGATGGTCAAAATGATATGCTCGTCGGAAATTACGGCCCCGTCCAACTCTGGAGAAATACAGGTTCTGGTTTTGAAGACGTCACCGCAAAAGTGGGGATTCAAGATGAAGGAGTCGTAAAATCAGCGGCCTTCGCAGACTTGGATAATGATGGAGATAAGGACATTGCCATCCTTCGATTTGTCGTAGGCTCCAAAGACGGTCGAGGTGACTTCATCGCATATGAAAACAAAGGTGATGGTACCTTCGCACGCAAAACAGATGTTCTTCCTCGTAGAAGATCCTATGACCGAGCAATGCCCCTGACCATGGGTGACTTCGACAACAATGGTTTCGTCGATATTTACATCGGTTTCCCTGGTATTCGTGATTTCACAAGCGGCATCTCCAATCGTGCTCGCCCAGAATGGCTCGCATCACAAGGAATCTGGTTCAACCAAGGCGGATGGAACTTTGCAGAAGCCGCAGAGGGAGATACTGTCGTTGGTGCAAATAACGTATATGCGCACGCAGCTGTTGCTACCGACCTAAATAATGATGGGAATCTGGATCTTCTCGTTGTTGATGACTCTGGTCGTATCAATCCTGTATACAAAAATCTTGGGAATGGTACATTCGCAGAAGCATCAGAAGAAATGCAACTGACCAAAGGTGGTTTAAGCATGGGTCTGACAACTGGTGACTTCGACAATGATGGTGACCAAGACATTATGAGTACACATATCACTTTGACCGCTGGTGAGCGTCTTGCTTCTTCTACCGAGGGCATCCTCAAAGAAGACAGCAAGATGGGTAAAGTTATGAAGCGACTTCGTGATGACTATACAGCA
>NYTD01000085.1 GCA_002683315.1 Deltaproteobacteria bacterium
TCTACTATGAAAAAGAAGAGGATGGAATCTGGAGAATGATAGGGCATAATCGCAACGAGAAGTAATTATATTGGTGCTTTTGATATGGAATGACGCATACACCATTGTGCACACATCTCTTGTGAGATGGTTAGAAAGACACCCAAAGCAGCATTATCTTCATTGAGACGAACATGCCCTTGTGTACACATGCTTTTGTGTAGAGTAATAGATGATTCTTCCATTATATTTTGACGGGAGATGGAAAAGATCGCTGGACCAGAACAACGTTTTCTAATGGCCTGTGCGATGTGTCCCATTGTGTAGCGTGGATTAATTTCAACTATGGGGCGAATGAAGATTTGTTTGTCTTTTTGATACAGGAAACAATCTACCCCAATTACTCCTCGATGTCCTTCTTGTGCGAGACGGCGACCGACAAACATGCTCATATTGGCGAGCATCTTTTTCCAATCATACTGATACAAAGTCCGAATCATCTCTTTTGGAAGTCCTTTGTGTACGGGGCCGAGCCAGTGACCTAGGTACTGACCCTGTTGTGTGGTGAATTGTCTGATGGGGCCTTGATGGCGTACTTTCATAGAATCGTCGATCATGATCTGCATAGAAAAATCTATAATCCGGTTCAAGATGGGTTCTACCACACAGCATCTTTGTAAAGCCAGTGTGCGAGAGATCCATTTTTTTTGACCTTGTTCCCATTTTCTTAGATGACGGATTGTGTTTCGGCCGGAGGCGCCAAGGTTGGCTTTGATCACAACGGGACAAGACCATCGTTCGATGGCCTGTTCTACTTCTTCTATGGTTGAACACGATATTCCAATCGGCTCTTCTGGATTTAGGAGAGGATGAGGATGATGCTTTATGAAATCGTTGAGACATTGTGCGCCATAACTTTTGCTGTAGTGGTCTTTGTCAATATCTCGCCACGATTCTTTCACAGGATGTTGCGGACTTTTCCCCCAAGGAATGATGCCTTGAATTGTTCTTGAAGATATGGGTTTCCAACCCACAGAAATTTCGGGTATCGGAAAACCCAGCCCTGCTATTTTTTCTAATAGTGGTGGGCTTGGCATTGTAGGTACAACGAGAATATCATCTCGCACACATAAAAAGATAGGAAGAAGCGCAAGTGCTTCTTGAATTTTTCGTACAATCTTGGGCTGTGGTCCATCGTGACAAAGTGTATGCTCAATGTTTGGGTTGCATTCCCATACAAAAGGAACTCTTCCACGAGAACTGTTGTAGAGTCTTAGTGATTGAATATATTCTTCCGAAAAACCGATTTTAATGCGTCCAGATTCATCAAAAACTTTTCCTTTGGCTCGAGCGGGAGTCAGGGGAAGTTTAAGATTTTCTTGATGAAATTCCCACATGTCTTTTGCACCATACTGCTGACTCCAATGCTTTCCATGTCGAACATGTCGGATCTCGTCGGCATAAATCTGATCCATGATGTTCGCGCTTTTCTCATCTCCAGCCTGTCGAAAAAGCTGTGCATAATATATGCAGTGATCCAGATTCGCTTGCTCAAATGTGAGGCTCATTGCACTTAGAAATTCTTCGGGACTGGACATGGTGTGCAGAGCATCCCAGAAAAATCGATTGACAGGTACGGTACCGATCTCTTTTCCCAACTCCTTTGCTCGTTCTATATATAGATGTAAATGCTCTTGCTCTTCCGCGATGATGTTCATCAATCCACGGCGCAATTTCCAAGGTGTTTGTGGAAATCGCAAAATAAAAAGCGACATCAATTCAATAGCAAGCAATTCGTGATTGGCGAAAAAAAGCAATGCTTCTGCTCTCTTTGATGGTTTACGTAGTTCTTGTGATGTAGGAAATCGAATTCTTCCTTGTCCAAAGGATAAAATGGTAGGACGTCCTGGTTGATCTGGAATCGAAATAGGCGTATGGTATTTCTCTTTTGTAATCTGGTTTGGCATCCACATTTTTTCTTTCAAAGAAGTACCAAAGAGTAATGTATGTGCAACGTGATCGATCGATGCTTGTATCATGGAGTATTCTCATCGAGATCTTCTTTGCGTAATCCCAAGACTTCTTTACTTATTCCGTATGGATGCCCAGCGCGAACCATGGATGCGAGTTCTTTTTGAAATCGATCTTCAGTGATGTGTGGAGCCCTATATGGACCAAATCCTCGTTTTTTTGCATACAAGAGAGCACTACGGCGTGGGTCGTGTTGATCTTGGTGTTGTTTCAGGATTTCATCAATTAGTGTAGAATCGATCCCTTTTTGATACAGTTTTTGTTTTATTTTTAGTAGTGAAGAACCTTTTTTGATGAGCTCTGAAACCATGGTTTCAGCAAAGAACCGATCATTGATGGCTCCTGATTCTATTCTTTTTTGCATTTCAGCATCGATGAGTGGACGTGCTTCTTCCATGGTACCACCATGTTTTCGGATAAATCGATAGGCTCGTCGTTCAAGAGTTTTTCGAAGCATACTTGTGCTGGCAAAATATCGATTGATATAGTTTTCTGCAGCAAATGAAAAGACTCCTGCTGTCATTTTTCTTTTCTTGGGGGGCTTCATTTTCCCTTTTGAATACGAGTTTCTAATTTTTGGGCCAGTTCAGGTGAGAGACTTTGTAGAGTTTCTCTTTTTTTATTGGCTGTTTCACTATCGCCAAGTAGAGCATAAGATAGTGTATTTAACATGAGAGCTTGTGGCACTAGGGTGCTCCCAGGGTATGTTTGTAGTAGATGATCAGTTCTTCTACGAACGGATTCCCATTCTTGTCTTTTGCTGTAAAATTCAGCGACGCCTAATTCTTTTTTGGCGAGGCGCTCTTTGGCTTCTAAGATTTCCTTCTCTACTTTTTCTCGGTATTCGCTATCGGGATATCGGAGTAAAAATTGATTCCAAACATTGATGGAGGCTTGTGTGGCTCTTTGATCTCTACTATGTGCTTTTGGTGCGTCCATTTTGTGGGTTTCGCCGATCTTGTACAAAGCACGGGATGCTTCGGGGTGGCTTGGATGATCTTTGATAAATTGTTGATAATAAATACGTGCTGTGGGCCATTCTTGCTTTTGAAAAAAGAGATCAGCCATCACGATTTTAGCCAAGATCGATTGCTTGGTACCATTGTGAGCACGCATAAGATGATTGAGTAGCTCACTACTTTTTTCATAATTTCGCTTTTCCAAAAACTTTTCTGCGCGAACGAGTTGTTTTTGCGGATCTCCATCTGCAAAAGAAAGAGAGACAAACGCGGTCCAAATAAAAAACATGCAAGACTCATTTGTTAGGGGTTTCTTTTCTTGTCAGCGTGTGTACATTGCTTCCAACAACCTTTTAACCCACAACATAAAAAAATCATACCAAGAGGACAACAAATGAGCATTGAAACAGTAGAGCTTTCCCATCTTTTAATATCTCTTGCCCAAAGTATTAAAGAGGGATTGGGAAAAGAAGGAGATCCTCATCCCAATATTCCCATGGCCCAATATTCTTTGGGAATGTTGCATATGGTCAAGCATAAAACACAAGGGAATCGCACACAAGACGAAGAAAAACTCTTGGATGCATTGCTGCAAGAATTTTCAGACCAAGTACCCAAACAAGATAATGAAAAGTAAATAAAATTCGATCATTAGAGTAAAAGAAGATGTGGATCCAATCGGATGTTTGACAAAAGATTCGATTGAGGCTAGGATGTATGCCATCTAACTTACTATTAATGGAGATAGCCCCATGTTTGGATTACTTACTTCCCTTGCGATGTTCGCATGTTCTGGTGATAAAACAACCGATACTTCCAGCGTTGACGATACAGCTGTTGTTGATGAAGGCTGTGGTGTCGAGATCGATGAGACATACCCAGCGCTCAATGCAGCAGATGTCTATTACCTCAGCAATCTTAGCGTTGAACTCAGCGACCCTGACGAAACCGCTTCTTTGACATTGACTGATGCAGGTGGTGCAGAAGTAGCTGGTGAAGTGACTGTTGATGATGACACACTTACATTTGCGCCAAGTGCTGCACTTTCTCCTGCTACTTCTTATAACTTGAATGTTTCATACTGCGGTTCTGAAGAACCAGCTGTTATTCCATTTACGACTTCAGCGTTGGGATCTGCAATTGATGGTGGAAATGAATCGATTGTAGGAAAAACATACGCACTTGATATTTCTTCTGGAACATTTGTAGAGCCGGCTGGTGTAGGAGATCTCATCGGTGGTCTTTTGGAAAACAAAATCCTTATTGGTGTTACAAGTGTAGAAAACGATCAGATGAGTATCCGTGGAGCCATATCTGAAGGAGCAACCTCCGATCAAGATATGTGTACAGAGACATTGGAAGAATTTCCTTCTGCAGATTTCAGTACATCCCCATATTTTGAAATTCCAAAAGAAGATGTTACTCTTTCTGTAGCAGGCTTTACAGCAACTATATATGGATTGGAAGTAACAGGAACGTTCGCTGCTGATGCAACATATTTTGGTGGTGGTACACTTCAAGGTGAGCTTGATGCACGTCAGATTCTTCCTCTTCTTGGAGATGCAGGACTTGATGCAGAAACTCCAGAAGAAGTATGTGGACTTCTCCTCGGATTTGGCGTTCAATGTGTAGAATGTATATCAGACAGCGAGCCTCTTTGTGTCCGTCTTGTGGTAGAGCGCCTGGTTGCAGATGAAACAGGTGTCGAACTTATTCCACTTACTGCAGATGATATAGCAGCAAGCGAAGAATGCGCTGAATAATTTTCGCTTCATCAATCAAATAAAGACCGACATATGTCGGTCTTTTTCGTTTTCTGGTCGATCAGAAGGAAAAATTATCTAGTGGAAAGGACAGCCAAGAAAGAATGTTCATAAATTCTTGTGGTGGAGGGATCGAAAAATTCATTTCTCCTTTCGTTGGATGTACAAATCCGAGTGTGTGTGCATGAAGAAGAGGATGATGTATCTCTGAGAGTTTTTTGCTGCCCACCTTTTTCTTTTTGGAAAATCCATAGGTGGGATCGCATAGGAGAGGGGTATTCTTGTGAAGAAAATGTACACGGATTTGATGTGTTCTTCCCGTCTCTAATCGACATCGTACAAGACTAATGGGAGGCTGTGTATGATTGTGTGCAATCACTTGATAATGAGTCTTTGCATATTTTCCTTCTTCGACAACAGCCATTCTTTTTCGATTCTTTTTGGCTCGACCGATCGGAGCCTCAATGGCTCCAATCTTAGGATTGGGAACACCCCATACCAGTGCGATATATTCGCGTTTGATGGTTCGAGATGAAAATTGCTCTACCAAATGATCGTAGGCCAACGGTGTTTTGGCAATGACAATAATTCCACTGGTGCCTTTGTCGAGTCTATGAACGATTCCTGGGCGCGAAGTCTCACCTGTATTGGGTTCAATACGATTTAGAACAGCATTGACGAGTGTTCCTTCATAATGACCTGGAGCAGGATGTACGACCATGTCTGGAGATTTATTGACTACGATGACATGCTCATCTTCAAATAGGATATCTACATCGAGCTCTTCAAAGGTCAGTGTTTTAGGAGGAGGAAGACGGATTTCTATGTGGTCACCAATATTGATCTTATAGCTGGCCTTGGTATGCATGTTATTGACCAGGATTCTTTCTTCTTTGATGTAGATCTGAATTTGATTGCGCGGAAGCCCTGTGGCTCTTGATAGCCAACGATCTAGTCTTTTTCCTGACTCAAAAACAAAGAAATCTTGCTTCATCGATGATTGTGGAACAAGGTCATATACTCAGATACAATAGGCATATGATCAATCCGGAGAATTTTGGAAATGTTTTGTATATATCCCTTTACAAAGGTAGTAGAAGGGAGTTGTTTAAAAGAATCGCTTTCGATGGCTTGTAGGTATTTGATGGGGATATGGGTTTTTTTGTGAATCCCTTCCAAAGAGATATTGAGATGTTCTCGAACCGTTTTTATGAATCTCCCTCCGTATCCAATACGTGAAGCTAACTCTTCAAGTTGAGCATTGGTGAACGGACCTGTAATTGGCTGAGTAGACAGAGGAGTTGTACGAACTTGTGCAGCCTGTGGTTTTGGTTTGGAAACAGTAGTTTTGCGCTTAATAACGTCAATTTTCGGAATAGTAGTACTTTCCTGCTGGAGAATACGTGGAGCCTGATCGATAATAGATAGGGTTGAAATGGGGAGTTGTGTGAATTGTTGTAGTACTTTCAGAGCTGCACTGAGTTTTGGTTCGATCATTGATGGTTTCAATGTCGACCAAAAAACATCTATATCACTTGGAATCCCATGCTCTATACTTTCTTTAAAGACATCGTAGCTTTTGCGTCGCATTGGATCAACCAGAATATTTTTTGCAGCACGAAGTCGTTTGAACTTGTCTCGAATAATCGTAGTGTCAGCACTTTTATCTTGGGCTACCCGAAGTCTTTTTACAAGTTTTGCTGTCTGCAAGCGAAAAGCGTTTTGGATATCTTCGGTAGAAGCTTTAGAAGTGATGTTTAGAATGTCGTAAAAATCGTGCGCCATGGGTATCTCATGTACAACTAGGAGTAGAATATTGGTATCATCATGATAAAGAAGAACAATGCGATGAGATTAACGCACCCGACTCCTTTTTTCCAATTCCTCTTTTTCATCCAGTCAGCATCATTCATTTTTTAGCTCTTGAAATAGTCCATTTTTGATTGCAGTCACGGTATCACTGGCTCCACCGATAAGAGTCCCTCGTACAAATATCTGTGGGAATGTCGGCCAACCAGACCACATTTTGATCGCGAGACGTTGTTTCCATGCAGAAAAGTAGCCACCGTATTCTTTATATTTGTACTGAAATTTTTGTTCCTCTATTGCTTTTTTGGCTTTTTTGACGTGTGGGTTGAGAGCCATACCAATTATAACAATGTCATTGTTTTTAATACAATCTTCAAGTTCCATGATGGTATCAAGATAAAATAAATCAAGATGTCTTTGCGCGTGTGCGGATCTTTTTGTATGTATTTTTCTCATGATTTCAGTATCTGCTGGATGATTGGAAGAGCTTTGTGTAACGCATGTGCTCGATGAGATATCATATTTTTTTGCGAAGACGAGATCGTGGCCATAGTTTGATCAGAAAACGCATCTGGAATAAAAAGAGGATCATAACCAAACCCTCCTGTTCCCGACAGGTTTGTAGCGATTGCACCATGACATTGACCTTGTACTACATGTGTACCTTGATGAGAGACAATGGCAATACTGCAGTGAAAATAAGCAACCCGATCAGCGATACCTTCTAGTGCAGATAATAGCTTTTTATTGTTGGCTACAGAAGTTTGTTCTTTTGAATATCGTTTGGAATGAACTCCGGGAGCTCCATGAAGGACTTCAACACACAAACCGGAATCATCTGCGATCACAATGACATTGGGTTGTGTATTGAAATGTGAAAAGACAAATTCTGCTTTTTGCAGTGCATTTCCATCAAAAGTATTTTTTGTCTCTGGTGGGTCTGGGATCTGATGATATTCGTCCAAGCAGGATATACGAACATTATTGTCGCTTAAGAGTTGCTGGAACTCCCTTTTTTTGCCTTGATTGTTTGTTGCAATAATAATTTGCATTCTCTTGTCTTTTAAACCTCGTGTTGCACCTTGTGCAATGATATAAATCTTGCTACGTTAGCGTGGTATGTATTTGAATGGAGTTTTGTATTATGATCCCATCTATCCTTTTTTCAAGTTTATTTTTTGCTTGTGGCGAAGTTGAACAACAAAAGCCAAAAGAAGTAAAGCCTACGTGTGATTTGAGTCTTGATGACCTCAATAATACCACATGGTTTTATGAGTCTACAGTTGGTGGTGCTCCAATGCCCGACAGTAAGATTCGTCTTAAGCTCTACACAGAAGAACGAAAGCTGAAAGCGAAGTACAATATGGGGCAAGCTACATCAATGTATGATTATGACTGTATTTCCAAGCCCAGCCAGATCATTTGCTCAACCAAACCTGATCCGGTTGATGTTTGTCTATCATTCTTTGCGGCCGGCAAGAAGTGTACACGTAAGTCATTGGAAAGTTTTTACAAAAAGACTGCGGGTATGGCACTTGAGAAAAAAGAAATGAGAGAAGCCAATATAAAGGCGGAAGAAAAAATAGTAGAGTGGAAAAAGAACGGTACATGGGAAAATCGTTATCAGCGACTCTATAATTCGATCGGTAAGCGCCAGATGGGGATTCTCTATGCGAAAGTTGATACAATAGCATGTACTCTTCAGGTGACAGATAACTTTGGTTCTTTGGCCAATGGCGATTTTATTGAAGATGCCGCAAGTGTTGTAGGAACCAACAAATTCCTCAAACATACTTCAGGTGATGTTTTGTGGGAAGGATGTACAGACACAGATAATACACTATGGACAACAACATTGGCAGAAATGCCCAAAGATGGATTTACAGGAAAAGATGCCAAAAAGATTATTTTTACCGGAGAAGATATTCATTTTTGGATGCTGAGCGAAAAAGTAAACACTGCAGAGAAAGATGCGAAGTATAGCTATTCGATCTGGTTGAACGGTCAAGAATTCGGAAAAGGAGATGCCAAGATTGAAGAAGGAAAAGTAGATTGGCATAATGTGCAAAAATTTGATACGCCAAATGTAAAAGGCGACTATGCACTCATTGGATTTGAATCATTCA
>NYTD01000086.1 GCA_002683315.1 Deltaproteobacteria bacterium
CAAACCCAAAAAGAAAAGTATCGAAGATCTCACCAGAGAAGGAGAGCAAGCTTTGAGAACCAGTCGATGGTCAGATGCAGAAAAGATATACACTCAGATTGTTGCTCAACGACCGACCGCGAAGAATCAGGTTCTTCTCGGTCGTGCTCTATATCAGCAGAAGAAGTATGCAAAGGCAAAGCCGATTCTAGAGACAGCAGCTCGAGGAAATGTTGAAGGATATAAATGGCTTGGTTACATTGCACATGAAGAAGGGGATGATGCTGGAGCGAATGGTTTTTTCCGAACATACTTAAAAAGTAATCCTCGGGATGCGGCACTCATTCAAAGGTTGATGAATGGCGAGTAAGCAAGCAAAAGTACGTTGTCCACATTGTAGTGTTGAGTTTGGTTTTGCGCTTCCGCAAAAATATGTTGAACGGCCAAACAAAAACCTGAAATTTATTTGCGAGTATTGTACAGAGAGATTCTCTGTTCAAGTATCAGAGCTTTTTTCTGAAGATGGTACAGAACTTGCTTCTCTGAAAATACGTCATCAAAGTGTCAGCGGTTTACTACTATACTCATCTTGGGAAGAAGTGATTCAGTCGCACTTTGGAGAAGCAATAGAAGAATCCGACCCCATCAGTGCTTTTGGAAAAGAATGGAAACCAGCTTCCATGTTTGAAGAATTGAGTACGATTTTCCCTAATGCAGATAGATTCGATTCTGTAGATGATATCGTCGAGGATGAAGACCAAGAGTTTATTGTAGAAGTTGAAGAAGAGCCTTCATACGAAAACGATTTATTCATGGATAAACCTCTTGAACAGTCCTCTTGGAATGATGAGTTAGAAGATCCATTTGATATTCCTATTTCCAATATGTCAGACACGATTGAAGATGAAGAAGATGTTATTGAAAACCAAGAAGATATTATAAAAGACGAAGAAGATGACTTTGTCGATCTTATTGCAGATGGAGCGATGGATATTTTCTTAGAGGAATCCGAAGAAGTACCTCCAGTTATGGTTGAAGAAGATTCTGAAGACCCATTTTTGGCAATATCTGATGAGATTGAGATTCAACAAGATCATTCCATTGATGCTTTGATTTCTACACTGGACTCTGAGATTGAAGAAAAAAAATTGCCAGGTACCAACACACTGGATTTGCTACAATCCGAAGAAGATATGGAATCTGAACCTTTTCAAGAGCCTTGGCACTCTGAGGTAGAGCATGACGAGATAGAAGAGAGTGTAGAAGAAGTTGTTTCAGAGGCAGAGAGTCAAAACGAAAATTTTGAGACGATGAATACCGTGATCGACTCTTCTCCTTTCAAAAGTCTTGGTCTTGACAGTGAAGAGACGATACAAAGTGCAGGTCTTGTTGAAGAAAACGAATTTTTGTTGGCTACAGCCACAGTAGTAGAAGAAGATTCTAATGAATCTCCTGCAGAGCAAACCCAAACGATAATTTCAACCTCCTCATCATGGATAGAAGAAGATCATGAGGTTCCTGTAGACGAAGATATCGATGAGCGTACGGACGACATCTCTTTTTTCTCTCCTGACTCATGGGAAGAAGAAATTGAAGAGTCCAACAATGGATCGGAATCGATAGATTATGATCAGACCGAAGAAGAAGACGAGTCTCAATCAGCATTAAATCCAGCGTTTCAGATCAGTACCAAAAAAGTGGTTCGAAAACAGTATTGGGCAGTGGTGAGTGTTGTTGCTCTTTCTCTGATAGCTGCAGTTTTGGTTGTTCGATATTCTTCTCTCAGTGATGTAAGTAGTTTTTTCATCCCAATTGATGATTCTGAAGTGCAGAAGGTACAGTCAAATCAAAAAACAGCAAAAGAGCAAAAAATAGATTCAAAAGAAGTAAAAACACAGACAAAAGCGAAGACAGAGACTGTAGTACAAAAAGATAATGGGACTTCAGATAAACCGAAGACCCAAGAGCCTCCTAAGGCGGATGTATCCAAATCAGACCCTCCCAAAAAAGAGCCCGCCAAAGGTGTGAATAAAGAGCAAAAATCGATGTTGGTCGTGGCACCGAAAAAAGAAGCATTTCTTGACGAAAAGCCTTTATCAAAACAAAAAAACAACCAGGTAAAAAAGAACAGAAATCTTCCCAAATTACCTCCTATGGATCCCAAAAGAGCAACAAGAGAAGGATGGATTAAGCTTGAAGATAAGTCATATGAGTCTGCAAAAGCAATTTTTGAAGATGTTATTAAAAGTGAACCCACTCCAGAAGCGTTCCTTGGTCTTGGATTTGCTGAAGAGCTAATGGCAGAACGCTATAAAGATCGAAAAGATTTTATTCGTGTGGAAGCACACTATGACCAAGCTCATAAGTATTATTGTGAGGCTATGGAGTATTATTCAAGAGAAGATATTGTCAAAGATGAGCTTCGATTTGATATTAGATACCTCCAAGCTCGGTTGAAAGTTATTAGTCGAGCGTGCATTTGATGAGTATTCGTGTAGTTGTTGCAGAATTAGAGCAAAATGGCACATATCTTTTAACCCAGCGACTGGCTACTTCTACTTTGCCTTTATTATGGGAATTCCCTGGTGGACGTGTTCAAGATGGAGAAAAGTTAGAAGATGCTCTCCATAGAACATTGGCTTTTCGCATTGGTGCAAAGATTGTTATTCAAGAAAAATTGATGGAGAATACACATCAGTATGAAGGATATCATGTCACGTTGATTGTATTTCGTGCTGTATTACATTCTGACTTTCAGGCGTTGAATGTAGAAGATGTTCGTTGGGTTCCATTTGAAGAACTTCATACATATCACTTCCCACAGGCAGACCAAAAAACGATGGATCTATTGCTTCAAGAAGGGAGTTAGAACTGTTCTCCTATATTTGCAAAAACCCCCCATCCCAAAGAACTATAGCCTAGATCAAGGCGGAGATTGTTGTTTGGTGAAGGAGGAATTCGTATACGAGCACCAAATCCTGCACCGGCATATATATTGTCACCATATGCTCCTTCTGCGAAGAATACTCCTCCTAATGTTTGTTTTGGAAAGAGTTGCCACTCAACAGTTCCCGTATATAGGTTTTTGGCTCGAATCCTTTGTGCAAAAGGAAGCCGAAGATACAGACCTCCTCCGGCGCTTGGTTGTCGCCACCATGGAGCTTCACTGATGGGGCATAGATCCGCATTTATTTGAAAACCAAGACCTACAGGATGTCTGTACTGAAGGGTTGTTGTACTTCGAATGTGCGTATAAGAAGTAAAAGAAGTGTCGAATTTTTGTATAATTCGAGCATGTTCTGGTCCTATCTGTAGTCCCATAGTTAGCCCATGAGCTGGTATAGGAGTATCAAGTTGTTCCCATCGAAATTGAGGCCCGATCCAAAAATGATCAAACCCTTTTTTATATCCAAATGATACAGAACCTTGTGTGCTACTCATGGAAATAATGTCCCATTCTTGATTTTGAAATCGAAAATAGTTGACATTTCTCAAGTCGGCTTCAGTTTTGATCCACAGTGGATGAATACGATTGTATTGAAATCCAACCCTTCCATACTCCGTTGTTCCTACACTCAGATACAAAGACAAATTTCCCAGACGGTGATCAACATTGGGGATATGGTATCCAAGATGTGTCCCAAGTCCTTGTCGTACTCCCAAAAAAAATCCAACAGAAATAGAAGGAGCTCCAGGTCCTCTTGTGAACGGTCCACCCTTCGTGATATCTTCTTTTTTTCCGGACATTGCCGTCAGCCAATTATTTCTGGTTTGTACTTCATCAGGAAGTTGGTTTTCAAGATAGGCAAGAAGTTCTTCAACGAATTCTTGTTGTAGTGGATATTGAAGAGCACCAAGAATAATCTCTCTATCGATTCTCGCAAGTAGGCATCTGGGGTCTTCAATATCACAATTTCCAAGTTCTCGATCAATACGGATTAATTCAATAGGAAATAAAATGCTTGGCGCGATCAGTAATAGTCGATATTGCGCCATAATAGAAATGGCAGATTCATGAGAATTTTTTGCTTTTTTCCACTTTTGGATCGCTTCATGATAGGTTGGATACTTCCATAGGGCATCTCCTTCCTCAAGAGGAGAAGCAATGACGGTCAGGAAGAAAAAAAAGAACATGGATTCAAAGGGAGATAATGTCTCAGATATGATATGGTAGGCTAGAATATATACGTTTCATCTATTGATTGACAAGGACTCGTCATGTTTGTTGCTTTATTGTTTTCTTTTGCGTATGCAGATTGTATTGATTGGAATGGTTTGACCTCTTCTTCACATCCGATCTTGACACAAACAAAACATGTTTCTCTTAGTATAGAAGAGCAGATTTCTCTTTCTGTTGGAGAGCGAGATTGTATTACTCCAGATACTTGTTCATGGACTTTGTCAAATGGAATAGGAAGTCTAGATAGGGTTGAAGGTACAGAGAACACGTATATCGCTCCCTCAGGATTGGTTAATTGTGAGACGGAGACAACAGAGATTCAGCTTGTGTGTTCAAACCAAGAAGGAGAAGAGTTTGATGACCAAGCTGAGGTAACAATAGCCTGTTCTGACGAAGTAGATAATAACAATCCTTCCTATTGGACAGCATCAGGAGGTGGCTGTAATAGTCCTTCGTATGCTCTATTTCTTCCTGTTTTATTGCTATTTCGCAAAAAGAGGAAAGATTGATGGTTGATTTTTATTTACGTGTGTTGGACGTTTTTTTTGCTTTAATCGCATTGATTGCTCTCTCTCCGCTACTCGGGATTGCTGCTCTTCTGGTTCGTTCTACAGGCCGTCCAATCATCTTTCGTCAAAAGAGAAATGGGAGAAAAGGTCGTGTTTTTACCATATATAAATTTCGAACGATGCGTGTAATGGAAGATGGAGATGAAAACTTTAAACAAGCATCAATTAAAGACGATAGAACGACGGCTGTTGGAGCTTTTTTACGGCATTATTCGATTGATGAATTACCGCAGTTACTCAATATTCTCAAGGGAGATATGTCTATTGTTGGATCTCGTCCACATGCTTTGGCTCACGACCGTCAATTTGTGGGAAAGATCGAAGATTATATGCGCCGATATGCGTTGCGTCCGGGACTCACTGGTTTGGCGCAGGTTCGTCGTTTTCGAGGGCCAACAGATACGCTTGAAAAAATGGTAAATCGTGTTCGGTCTGACTTGGAATACATTGATAACCGCAGTGTTCAACTTTATTTGGATATTATATTTCAGACGGCGATGGGTCCATATAAGCAACATTAAATAGATACCGAGCAAAGACTATACCAATTCCGGCTCCAATTCCATTGATGATTGCATCCATAGTATCTGCTTGTCGACCAACGTATGGTTGTAGAATTTCAATCATCATTCCCCATATACAGACAAACCAGAAGATGGTTTTGTATCGTGGGTGATAGGCAAGGCTTATAGGTATTGTAAGTGCGGCATATGCAATGAGGTGTTCTATTTTATCGATACCATTCATTGGTGGTTCTTGTGTAACAGGCACAAAGCTTAAGACAGTGATGATCAATAAAAATAATCCAGAGACGGATACTCCATATTTTTTCAATAGATTACAGGCGTGAATCAAAAATGATTTGGATATGATCATCATGGCGAGCTACTTTACACGAGTTTATGATATTTTTAGACGTGGAGAACATACTATTGAGATATGGTTCCATTATAATATTTTCCACATTTGATTGTTTGGCGATAATATTGATTAAAGCTTTGGTTTTTGTTTGGTCAAGAGCGGCATTGGATAAGAATGGAGAAATCCAGTCGTAGTCCCATCTTAAGTCAAGTGCGAGTCTTCCAACAATAAAGTATACATCATTGGGATTACAGATACGAGGATGTCTTGGTTGTACAAAACCTCCATAGCCAAATGGAGATGGAGGAGGAGCGTAGGCTTTGGTTTTGGGATGTTTCCATAAAAAACCTAAGTCAATACGATCTCCTTTCGCATGATCCAGATGTGGGAACATATGCATATATGGTATTGGAAATCCGACATCAAAATAGAGTATTGGGAAATTAGGGAACATTCGTTCCATGTTTTGCTCAATACTTTGGAGCGTTTGGTATGCTTCTGAACGGATATAGTTTCGATGAAATAGGCAGGTTCGAATAGAGTGTGCTCGAAGATGGCTCGAGGAAGAACAAGATAGTGCTTTCATTCCCCACAAAGGACTTAGGATAGGTAACAGAAATTGAGAGCAGATGATATAGCACGTTAAAGGGTACATCAATCGGCGAGTACGATGTTTCCATCCGATGTTATTGGGGTTCATGGCCAAAAATGGCCATACCCAAATGGCTCCAAGTTGTGTGATCGTAAGCAAAATGAGGACAACTAAAATATATAGATATCTCCTTACCCTACTTTTTTGTGCAAATGGACCCAAAAGAAAGTACTTCACGATGCTTTCTCTTGATACAGTACATTCATCGCTGCAGGAAGTAAGAAGAGATCTGCAAGAATCGCTGCTCCCAACGTTACGGATGCCAATAGACCGAAATGGAATGTGGTTGTAAGACTACTCGTGGCAAGAATGCCAAAACCACTGACGAGAAGAAGGCTAGTGAGAATAATCGCTTGTCCAGCCCCTCGAAAGGTTTTTTGGATGGCTTCTTGGTGAGATGCACCCTGTTGCTTCTCTTGTTTGTATCGCACAACAAAGTGAATGGTATCATCAACAGCAAGACCAACAGAAACCGTGAATGATACAATATTACTGGTTTGTAAATCTGCACCGATAAGGTGTAAGGCTGCTGCTGTAAATAGGAGAGGAATAATATTGGGCAGCAATGATAGCAGTGAGAGTGGTACATCCCGCAATAAGATAAGGAGTGTGACAAAGATAACAGCAATCACAATTGCAATACTATACAAAAGGTCGGTAATGAGTTGATTGATACCGATACTGGCCATTAAGCCATCTCCTGTTACATCGACAATGACTTGATCTTCCCCAAAATACTCTTTGGCTTTGGCTGTGAGTTGATCGTGAAGGTCAATATAGGCCTGACCACCGGCATCTTGACACAAAGCGAGGATTCTCATCTGGGTGTGTTGATTTTGGGTGAGTTGATCAAGGGGGAGTTCATCAGAAAAAGATAAAATCAATAATTCTTGTTCAATGAGTTCTCGTGATTGAGGTGGCGTTTCCTCTCCTGTAAAGAGTGTGTGTGTGTGTTGTAGTTGAGCAGATAGAGAGTATGTCCAGCGAACCCACGGGATATCTTTGAGGTCTTTTTCTAATGCGAGCATCTTTTCAAGACGCTTCGGTTCAAGTAAATCTCCATTTTTGCTTTCAAGATAGATAAAAATAGGGACGATTCCACTTAAGTGTTGATCGACTTCTTGGATCGCATGGTGTGTAGGGTGATCTGGGTGATACATCTCCAACAGGTGAGAATTGGGTCGAACATTGCTTCCATATACGATGGCCATCATACACAGGACAATCACGCAGCCAATTACCTTTCTTGGATGGATCCAGCAGATATGATGGATTGTGTCATATAGTTTATGCTGTTCTTTGGGAATGGCTGGGATCGTATGTGCGGGTAGGAACGATAAATAACAAGGAACGACCAACATGACGGCAAAAAATGCAGTCATGACAGCTACAGAACTATGTATACCAAAGTCTCGAACGACTACAGTATCAGCCACGATGAGAGATAAAAAACCAACAGCTGTTGTAAATGTGGTGAGAAAACAGGCTGAAAACATATGCATAATGGCTTGGCACAATGCTTCCTCTGGTTGCTTCCCTTGATCCAATTCTTCTCTATACCGGCTGACAAGATGGATTCCATCTGCAACACCGATAATCAAAGCCAATATAGGGACAAGAACGGAGAGGATATTAAAGATGACACCACAGGTCAGTAAAATTCCCATGGACCATAATACTGCACTTAAGACCCCCAAAAGAGGAGCCAAACCCAAATAGAAACTCCGAAAGAGAACACATATGGTGACGAAGAATAGTATCGTGAGCAAAGGTGCATACGTGAAGTTATCCGCGATCATCATGGATACAACTTCATTTCTGATATACGGTACACCGGTGGTTTGGATTTCGATATTGTCTGGAGGAGGAATCGCACGCATTGTCTTGAGCAATGTTCGAACGACGGGGTCTAGATCAGAAACTTTTTCTCTGGTTCTTTCTATACGAACTCGGATAATGGTTCTTGTTCCATCTTCTGAGACAAAAGCACGTTTTAGGAATGGATCTTTTATGGCTGTCTGTACAGGGTCTGGAGCATCCCATACAGATAGGATTTCTGTCTGATTATCAATATTTTGGACCGAGGCCGAGTTGTACAGTGATTGAACGTGCTCGACAAAAGAAAGTGACTCAAAACTTGTATGAAGCCGTTCAATATATTGTCGACTAGCAACGTTAGAGATATCTCCCTTAATGAGGAGGACCCAGTCGTTATCTTCTCTACCGAATGTTTTTTCTATTTCTCGAAGTCGAAGTATCTGAGGACTTTTGTCCATAAAGATTGCTTGTGGAGTAAAATCAACAGGTATTTCGGTCTGCACACGATGAACGATCCCTGCAATGCTTAGTAGCGATAGACAAATGATAAATATGACAGTGAAGACTCGATGTCGAACAAGCCATTGCCCATACCGATAAAAGAGTTCATTCATGTTCATTTTTTGAATGAGATGATTCAAACAGAGAGGAAATACGCAAAAGCGCGATCGCTCCAACAGCGACACCGAACCACATGGTAGCGATTCGAGTTAGAATAGCAGCCAGCGTTGCTTGGTCATTTGTAACTCCAGCGATTAATTCTGTTGCACCACCGATCAGTGCACCATCTGTTACGCCTAGTCCTCCCGGCATCGCACTTCCTGCGACTGTAGCAAAGGCATAAATAAAGAAGCAAACATCGAAGCTGGCATTTTCAACTCCCATTCCTTGGAAGATGACTTGAAAAGCAACACATTCTGCAGCCCATGCAACGAGACTTAGCATTACGGTCCAGATTAGAGATATGGGAGCCAAGCACGTTCGCATTGCACGATACAATTCGGTCAATTTTTCGGAGACTTTATTGATGATGGGTAGGGTTCCAAGTTTGGATAGAATCCACAAAGAAAGTCCTTCATGTGCGAGAATTAATAGACCAATGATGGTGATCATACCGGGAATAAGAAGGTAGTGCATCTTTCCTGCGGCAAAACTGGTTACACCAATCGCAGCTAATATTAGCATGGCGATTCCATCGGTTAGTCTCTCTGTGATAAGTGCAGGAATGCTATGTGCCATAGGTGTATTCGTTTTCTGTCTAAGTGCGAAAGGTTTGAGCACTTCTCCAGCTTTTCCCGGAGATATAGCCATGGACAAACCAGCAAAGAAGATCCATGCATTATCTTTCAATGATATATCGATGTTCAGTCTTCTACATAGATAGTGCCATTTAAAAAAACGAAGAACATAGTTGCTAATCGTTAGTAGAATGGCAACAAAAAAAGCCCACCAATGATAGTGAATGAGCTGATTTTGTATTTGTGAGACACCTGCCCAAACACTCCCAGCAAGATAGAGCAAAACCCCAAAGATAAGGGCAAAAAACAACCATCGGCGGAAGCGTTGAAACAGATTGGCAGTCATATGGCTATTCGAATTCGATTTGAACCATCAGTGTGGTTGTGAGTTCATTTACCATTTGTTCTTTTAGCTTTCCGACGAGGTCATTATTGATATCACTATCGTTGAGACCAACCATGGC
>NYTD01000087.1 GCA_002683315.1 Deltaproteobacteria bacterium
AGACACCCTACGCCTACGATGATGATTATGTTCATCCCTCCATCGAAGGAAGTGCGCTGGTGGGAGTAGAGGTTGCGAGATCGATGCAGGCCTTTGAGTAGGATTTTCATAGACTGGACATTTCCATCGGTTAAGCCATAGGTACGACCTTGGATGATATATGCTTCTCTTTTCTATTCTTCTCGCTTGTACAGAGCCCAAAGAAACCGATGATGCCAATCTTGTAGATGCGCAGTGGGAGCAAGAAGGAGAGATTCTTTGTGAGAATCCCGAACTCCGATCGGAAAACCCACTGGTTCTTGCTGATTTTGGTGAAGCTTGGAACAATCAGTCTCCCGCGGGCTATTCTCCTGATGAGTTTGACTGGTTTGGTGGAGAAGGAGTTGTGGTGGCCGACCTGAGTGGAAACGGACTTCTGGATATTTTTGTTCCCACACAAGATCAAAATCTTCTGTTCGTTCAAAATGAGCTGGGTGTATTTCAAGAAGAAAGTGCAACCCGTCTTCCTCCAGAGCAACCCCAAGTTACAGTTGGAGCATCGGCAGGAGATATGGATGGGGATGGAGATCTGGATATGATTGTCCTCAACATCAACGAGGAACACCAGTTGTTACAAAATAACGATGGGGTTTTTTCTCTGGTTGGTAATTCCGGTCTCATGACGCGCCCCTACTACAGTCCTTCTGCAAGCTGGGGGGATCTAAACGGTGATGGTACACTGGAGCTATTTCTATCTACATCCGGTGCAGGACCGAATGAATCTCCACCGTGGGAAGGAGAGCTGTCATTTGAGCTTGCTGGGCCCAACGGGCTGTACAATTTCGAGGAGAACACACTGGTAGAGCTTCCGCTTCCTGACTTGGAACCTGAGCCATACTCATGCTGTACTGCCATGTTGGATATCAATCTCGACGGGTATCAAGACGTATATGTCGTGAATGATTTTGGTGTGTATGTACAGCCCAATCTCTTACTTTTGGGATCCCAAGATGGAACTCTCACCAATCACTCTGGCTCTGGATTGGATATCGGAATGTTTGGGATGGGGCTTTCCGTGGGCGCGATCAATGATGATGCCTATCCCGATTTTGTCGTCACAGACTGGGGACGAAATTGGATGTTTCTTTCCGATGGAAGTGGAGGTTGGTACGATGGAACCCAAAGTCAAGGCTTGCTATCTGAGCATCCTGATCAGCACATTGCGTGGGGAGTAGAATCGGTCGATGTCGATAATGATGGAGATCTGGATATTTGGATGGGATTTGGTCAGCTGGATATACCACCTGAAGAACAAGATAACTTCGACAATGTCGGGCTGTACAATCCCCGGTATCAGCCCGATGCACTGTACCTGCAAGATGAGCTGGGACAGTTTGCCGATGTGGCACCAGAGTGGGGGATCGATCGCTTGACCATTACACGCGGAAGCTTGTGGGTAGATCTTAATCGTGATGGATTCCTAGACTATATTTCTACTGCCATCGATGGCCCTGTTTTGGCCTATCTCGGGCAGTGTGATGAATCAGCATGGTTGGAGATTTCCTTGGAGCAAGAGGGAGGAAATCGTCACGCCATTGGTGCATCGATTGAGGTATGGGCGGGTGATGCGTACTGGAAAGAGTGGATGATGGCAGGAGGAGAATTGTCTTCATCAGGACCTCCGCTCATGCATGTGGGATTAGGTGATGTGGATATGGTCGACCGAATTCGTGTGACTTGGCCCGACCAGTCTGTCAGCGAGCAAGAGTCTATGCCCACACGGCAGTTTATTCATGTCCGTCGCTAATGTAACGATTATGCATGATTCACACAGGTACGAAGGAGAAATGTTATAGCTTGTGCCATGACACAACACTCTGAATCCGAAATTCTGCTCGTCGCCATCAACGCAAAATACATCCATACAGCCTTTGGATTGCGCTATCTTCTTGCCAATCTAAACGAATTGCGCTCGAGAGCGACATTGATTGAGCACAGCATTAACGAATTTCCACTGACCATTGTAGAGTCCATTCTCAAGCATAAGCCCAAGATCGTGGGCATTGGTGTATATATTTGGAATGCGAATGTATCTCTTGAGGTTATTCGGATTCTCAAGGCAGTAGATTCATCCATCAAAATCGTACTTGGGGGGCCAGAGCTCAGCTATGAGTGGGAAAAACGAGAGCATCTTCAGCTCTGTGATTATCTTGTGCGTGGAGAAGGAGAGATTACCTTTTATCAGATCTGTGCGCAGATTCTTGCCGAGGTTCCTCCAAAAGAAAAGGTTTGGATGGGGAAGCCGCCCGATGTGACCACCATGAGCCTTCCATATTCCCTATACACCGATGAAGATATCGCACAGCGTGTAATCTATGTTGAGGCATCACGAGGATGTCCATTTCGTTGTCAGTTTTGCCTCTCTTCTCTTGACCAAAAAGTGCGCAACGTTCCCATCGATATATTCTTAAAAGAGATGAAATCACTTCTTGACCGCGGTGTTCGTCAGTTTAAATTTGTGGATCGAACCTTCAATCTTGCGCCCAAGATCAGCACAGCCATTCTCTCTTTCTTTTTGAATAACTATGTAAAAGGATTGTTCTTGCACTTTGAGATGGTTCCTGATCGATTTCCTGAGGTTCTTCGCTCATGGGTGCAAAAATTTCCCTTGGGAAGCATCCAGTTTGAGGTCGGTATCCAAACTTTTAACGAAGAGGTGGCAGCCCGTATCGCACGTCGCCAAAAAAATGCGAAGATTGATGAGAACCTTCTGTTCCTTCGCAACGACACACAAGTCCATCTTCATACCGATCTCATTGTGGGGCTTCCCGGTGAAGACATCGATTCTCTTGCCAAGGGATTTGACCGGTTGGTTGGTCTCAACGTACAAGAGATTCAAGTCGGTATCCTCAAGCGCCTTCCTGGAGCACCCATCGCCATTCATACCGAAGATTTTGGAATGGTTTATTCTCCAAAGCCACCCTATGAGATCCTTCGAAACCGGGATTGGAGCTTCTTGGATCTGGCTCGGATGCGTCGTTTTGCAAAGTACTGGGACGTGATTTCCAATAGTGGTCGTTTTTTACGCACGCGTACTCTCATATTTGGTGAAGGATCTCCATTTGCACAATTTCTCGAATTTTCCGATTGGCTTCATGCACAAGAGGGAAAAACCCACGCCATCTCTCAAAAAAGAATGATGGAGCGTTTGTTTACATACCTTACCGAAGTTTGCCAACAGCCTCCCGAAGATGTCGCTCAAAAACTCTATCAAGATGTATCGCGTTCGAGCAAACGAGGACACATTCCTGCTCTTTTGCGTCCGTATATAAAAGAAAAGTGTATACCCAATGCACTATTGGAAGGAACAGAGATTCCGGAGCGTCAGAAGCGACATCTGATCTGATGGGCTTTATGTGTAGATCCTGTGTTTTTTTTGGCACATGAAACCCAAGATCAATATATGGTGATGACATTTTGATTATCCACGTTTTATCGTATTGGAGTCCACCATGACAGTTCGTGTTCGTTTTGCACCCTCTCCAACAGGTCCTTTGCATATTGGCGGTGTTCGTACCGCATTGTACAATTACCTTTTTGCCAAAAAGCATAACGGTACCTTCATTCTACGCATCGAAGATACCGACCAAAATCGTTATGTTCCCGGCGCAGAAGAATACATCATTGAAGCGATGAACTGGCTTGGGATTCCGTTTGATGAAGGTGTAGGTTCTGGTGGAGAATTGGGTCCATACCGTCAAAGCGAGCGAAAAGCGATGTATCGACAATATGCCGACCGATTGATCGAAAATGGATGGGGATACTATGCCTTTGATACCGCAGAGTCTCTTGCCAATCTTCGCAAACAGTGTGAATCCGAAAAGAAGACCTTTGTCTACAACCACCTCAACCGAAATGCATTGGAGAACTCACTCTCCTTGTCTCCCGAAGAAGTGCAAGCTCGAATTGATTCAGGAACACCGTACGTGGTGCGTTTCAAGATGCCTGTAGAAGAGTTGCACATGGTCGATGAGATCCGTGGACATATCACCCAAGATACGGGGCTTCTTGATGATAAGATTCTGTTTAAAAGTGATGGAATGCCCACATACCATCTTGCAAACATTGTTGATGATCACACCATGGAAATCACACATGTCATTCGTGGAGAAGAGTGGCTTCCCTCTATGCCGCTTCATGTTTTGTTGTATCGTGCATTTGGATGGGAGCCCCCCAAGTTCGCACACCTACCACTCATTATGAAGCCGGTCGGAAAAGGCAAGCTCAGCAAGCGCGACGGAGACAAAATGGGATTCCCTGTCTTTCCACTTCGCTGGACCGATCCAAAGAGCGGAAGCATCTCTGCCGGCTATCGTGAAGATGGTTATCTTCCCGAAGCGGTGCTCAATATGTTGGCCCTTCTCGGATGGAACGAAGGAAATGATAGAGAGATGTACTCGCTGTCTGATCTTATTGATGCCTTCTCTCTTGCACGCGTGAGCAAGTCTGGCGCAAAATTCAATCCACAAAAGACCAAATGGTTCAACCAGCAGTATCTTCAAAATTACTCCGATGAGGATTTGGCTCTCCAATTTGCTCCCATCGTGAAAGAGAAATGTGGGCAAAACCCATCTGCAGAATTTTTGACTCGTGTGGTCCACGAGATTCGGGCACGAGCCACATTTGTACATGAGTTTTGGGATTTGGGTGCTTTCTTCTTTGTTGCCCCAACCGAATTTGATGCAAAGGCATCCAAAAAACAGTGGAAAACAACCACCAACGATATCATGGCCGAGGTCTGCACTCTTTTGGAAGGGATGGACGTTTTTGATTCTGCATCATTATCGACACGTGTGAAGGGCTGGATTGTAGAGCAAGGGCATGGTTTTGGTAAGGTGATGCAGCCCATGCGTTTGTCTTTGGTGGGGGCTCCACAAGGACCCGATATCTTTGATATTGCTGAAATGCTCGGGAAAGAAGAGACGATCAATCGTATTCAATATGCAATGCAAACATTAAAGAAGTAGATTTGTTCTCCTTTTGATTCGACTTGATTGTTTTCACTATGAATGTCGTACATGTGCGTTATAATGACATATATCAAAAGTGAGGTGTATACATGTTTTCTTTTCTTTCATTAATATTGTGCGTTGGCTGCGGTTCTACCGAAAAAGACGATACCGCATCAGCAGAAGATACTGCGGCATCAGAAGATACGGGATCTGGAGAAAGCAATCCGGGAACTGGTACAGAAGATACGGCTTCTGGATCAGAAGGTGGCTCTGATGGTGATACTGGTGGTGATACCGGCAGTGGTGGTGATACCGGCAGTGGTGGAGAGACCGGTTCAGAAGATACGGGAACCGAAGAAGGTAGTGAGTCTGATTTTATTGGAGAAGTGACCGAGGGAGATTGGCTCGACGAAGCACCAACGATCGAATCGGATAACTGCGGTTTTGCCATCGAAGCAGAGATGCATATGACAATCTCTGATGCTACCGTAGATGCGTTTACCATCACTATGGACAAAGAGAATGGCGCAGAAGAAGATACTGCGTTCCATGCGATTACATATTGCTCATTTACCCCCGATGGAATGGCGACTTGTGCAGAAAATGAGTACTTAAGTATGGAGTTTGCAGAGTTTTTTGCCAATGAACCCGAGGCGGCAGAGCTTGTCAACATGAATGGTACCATGAGTGGATCCCTTGCGATTTCGGGAACATTTACAGATGACAATACCTTTGCTGGTACCATGAACAATACCTTCTCTTGTATGGGAGCAGATTGTGCAAATGTGCAGCAAGAGATTCCGCTTCCTTGTGTCACAGAAAAATCCTTCACCATGATTTACTCTGAAGGGGAAGAGGCAGAGTAAGCGTCTGCTTTTTCTTCTCTCATTCGTGTACGGTGTACTTACAAGTACATGAAATGCCACGACGAACCATGGAGATAGTTGTGATTGTTTGGTTGATGAGCCTGTCTGTATTGGCGCAGCCACAGGCTCGATGCACAGATTTACCGAAATTGTACACAAAAGAATACAAAAGTCCATTATCCAAAGTGTACAACCCCACACTATACGCGCTTCGAAACATTACATGGGAAGATTGGGAACACGTTGGTGTGCAACAAGATTCCGTACTCGAAGTGGGAAGTGACTGGGTGTATTGGAGTCACGCGAATTCACTGGATCTCGTTCCCTTCGTGCAATCCCATCTTTGGCCCAATGCAGAATTGGTAGACCGAGATGAACACTATCTGCTGGAGACCAATTCAGGTCGGTGGATGGGGAAACGAAAAGGGAAAGGGATTATCATCGCCAAGGTCAATGCGCAGCGAGAATCATTCCCAGAACATTGGACCGAGAATTCTTCGGGGTGCTCTATCTCTATGGCATCTGTACAATTGCCTTTTATATATGTTTCTCCTGAAGAAGGTGTGGAGCTTTCCTTTACCCATGAGCAAGATACTGTTCGTGTAGCATTTCCGAATACTGCTCCTGTTCCTCCATTGTTCAAAAAACGACCTTTGGGGAAATGGGAACCGATCAAAACCACACAAGTCCCATCCATCGCATTCGCAGCAGGAGAGGAACCTCTATCGATCCTTGATGCAGATATCCTCTCCATACCAAAGATCCGTGATCAGGTGAAAAAGCTTGATAAAAAACTTCATTTTTCTCCTGGTGCACAAGTTGGGATGTTTGGTGATGATGGGATTATGTCTATCCCTTTACAAGGGTGGTTTGGTTGTCCGCTACCTCGATGGCAAATCGAGTGGGGACTTCGGTCTGGAGAGAAGGTCGCTCCACATCGTTTCAAGATGATACAAGATGGAGATCTTCTGTATGTTCATGCGCAAAAAGGGCATGTTCTTGTTTCGGCAACGGAAGAATTACTTGATCAAGCACTAAAATCGGAGGGGATACCTTGGTTTTCCGAACCTTCAAAATATGAATCTGAGCATATTTTGGCTCGGATTAACATTCCTTCTTCGATGTATATGTTCGTGGGGCCTTTGGAATATGTAGAGCTATCGTTGTCGATACAAGAATTGAACTGGAATATAGAATTTGTACCATTCACGCAGTCAAAGGTTCGTCCTCATCAGCTATTTTTGACGTATTTTTCAACACTACAAAAATGGGAGAAAATACAAAGAGTGTCTATCCCTAAAGATTTAGAGCAGATTCTCAAGCGCGTTGCTACTTTTTCATATACCGGAGAAAAGATAGACACAGAGCGAAACAAGGGAGTATGGATAGAAGGTGAAGATGTTTTCTTAGAAGATGAAAACCAACAAATATGGGTATACAACCCGATATTAGGCATTCATCTATGTGACAAAGATATGACAAAAGACTGCGGAGCAGTTAAGTAGGGGGGCGATTCACTAATATTGGAGTTTTCATGCCGTCTACTCTTGAACAACGATTCCAAGAAGCTCTCCCAAAAGGCCTTTCATTTTGCTCTTTGCGATACTCATCCGAGTGTACAAACATTGTCTCAGTACAAAAGGGAGTGCTGCAACCCATCAAAGAACACGATGACCACGGATTGATGATTACGGTACATCACAATGGTGGTCTTGGATATGCTGCCACCATCGATGATTCTGTATCAGGGATTCGTGCCGCAATCGAAAAAGCAACCACGTGGGCGGAACACAGTGCAAAACATGCATTGTTTTCAACAGACACGATTGCTCTTTCTCACCCAACAGGAACGTTTGAAACTCCTGTTCAGCGTTCATGGGATACCTTGTCTTTGGAGCAAAAAATAACGATGCTTCATGATGTCGATGGACGATTGGGCATAGATGACCGGATTGTAGACCATAGTGCTTCACTTATGCATGTTGCTCATCAATCTTTATACCTCACTTCCGGTGGTGGAAGAGTTGAACAACGTTTCTCTTTCATGGCACCCGACATCAATGCGGTAGCAAATCAAGGTTCACAGACACAGGTGAGAAGTTTTGGATCTCGCGGGATGTCACAGCAAGGTGGATTAGAGGTTTTGGACCGAGTTCGTTTCTTAGAAGCTCCAGAACAAATTGCGCAAGAAGCTATTTTGCTTCTTGAGGCTCCGAATTGTCCAACAGGAACGATGTCGGTGATTCTGATGCCCGACCAATTGATGCTTCAGCTTCATGAGTCCATTGGACATCCTCTTGAACTCGACCGAATCTTGGGTGATGAACGAAATTATGCGGGAACTTCTTTCGTGACTCTCGATATGTTTGGTTCCTATCAATATGGTTCTTCTCTTCTAAATGTAACGTTTGATCCCGATCAAGATCGTGAGTTTGCGACCTATGCATACGATGATCACGGTACAAAAGCGACAAAGGAATTCCTGATTCGCAATGGTATTCTGGAACGTCCTTTGGGAGGAACAATCTCTCAAAAACGTGCAAAAATAGCAGGTGTGGCGAATTCACGATCTTCGAGTTGGAATCGTCCTCCAATCGATCGCATGGCCAATATCAATATTGAGCCAGGAGAGTCCACTTTGAATGAGCTTATATCAGGAGTCGAACGTGGAATCCTTATGCGAACCAATAAATCATGGTCCATCGATGATTCACGTAATAAATTCCAATTTGGATGTGAGTTTGGCGAATACATCGAAAATGGAGAAATCAAGCATGTTGTAAAAAACTCCAACTATAAAGGGATTTCTGCAAGTTTTTGGAGGAGTTTGAGTGGAGTAGGAAACGGCGATACCTTTGAAGTTTTGGGCACACCACACTGTGGAAAGGGAGAGCCAAATCAGGTGATACGTGTGGGACATGCTACACCTGCATGTCGTTTTGACAACATCGAAACTTTTGGAGGGGCTTCCTAATGAAGCAGGAGTATTTTTATCATATCTCAGATGCTGTTCAAGAGCTTTGTAAAGCACAAGAACAATGTACGCTGTATTTGTCAGCAGAAAACTCTGATTTTATTCGCTTTAACCACGCAATGGTACGTCAACCAGGAAGCGTATCACAGCAAAGCATCTCTGTTCGTCTCATTCATGACAACAAACATGTATCCAGTACGGTCAATCTGACGGGTATTCTCGAAAGAGACAAAGCAAAACTTGTACCTATGATGGAAAGATTACGTGCACAGTTGAAGATTGTACCTGCCGATCCACACTTCCTCATCAATACGCAAGTTACATCAACATCGCATATTGATGAACCCACAACACATTCAGCGATGGATATGGTAGACGATATCATAGAAAAATGTTCTGGTCTTGACATGGTTGGAATCCTCGCGAACGGTTCCATAACCAAAGGATTTGCCAACTCTTTTGGACAGAGAAATTGGTTTCACACGAACAACTTCAACTTTGACTGGTCCTTTGTAGAGAACACAGACAAAGCCGTGAAAACATCCTATGCAGGACAGCAGTGGAACTCCCAAGAATTCCAAAAAATAGTGAATACAGCAAAGATAAAACTGGAAGCCCTACGTCTTCCTCCCGTTACACTTGATCCAGGAGCATATCGAGTTGCACTTAGTCCTGGTGCACTGTGGGAGATTCTTGAGGTTGTTGCTTGGGGTGGTTTTGGTCTGAAGTCACAAAAGACCAAGGTGTCTCCACTTTTGAAGCTCGTTGAAAAAGAGCGCGCTCTAAGTCCGATGTTTTCCATGAGAGAAAATACGAAAGAAGGTTCAAGCCCTAGCTTCCAGAGTGATGGGTTTATTTCACCAGATTCTGTGTCTCTTGTTGAGAACGGTGCGTACCATTCAGCACTTGTCTCTCCGCGATCCGCCAAAGAATTTGGAGTTTCTACCAATGGAGCAAGCGGATACGAAATGCCACATTCTATAGATGTAGCAGCAGGAGATATTCCAAGTTCACAGATGCTTAAACGATTGGGGACCGGTATCGATATCTCAAATCTTTGGTATCTCAATTTTTCCGATCGCTCCAATTGCGGTATCACGGGGATGACTCGATTTGCGACCTTATGGGTAGAAGATGGAGTGATCAAGGGACCGATAAATCCCATGCGTTTTGATGATACCGTCTACTCCTTATTGGGAGAGAATCTATTGGGATTGACCCAAGAACGATCTTTTTTGCTCAGTGCCAGTAGCTATTTTGAGCGGTCTACAGGAAGTGCTCGTCTTCCTGGGGCATTGATCAAAGATATGAGATTTACACTCTAATGCATCTTCTCTTTGCGGAAGGAATTGAAAAGTCGTATGGTGTGCAGCCCATTCTAAAAGGATGTCAACTGCGCATAGGAAAAGGCGAGCGTGTTGGTC
>NYTD01000088.1 GCA_002683315.1 Deltaproteobacteria bacterium
CAATATTTTCCAATGATTCTATTGCTCTGTATGCAGATACACAAGGTGTTGATTTTGGGATCACATGGGGATACATAGAGCCACCCGAATATGCAGCAAGTGGTGGTGCAGGCGACCCGTATCTCGTTGCCGGAGGGAATGATTGGGGGGATGCTCCAGGAACACCCGAAACCATTCCACAAGGAGTGGCCTTTTTTGAACATATTATTCAGGTCATTATGCCACATGAAGAACAATGGTCTGTCATGCAAGAAGAATTTTGGGCCATTCAAGAAGGAGCGCATGTTGTGTTATCTACTCCGCAGGCACAATAATAAATCGATGTAGTTTCATTGGAGACACTACAGTTGGCAACAATTATGAAAAATTATTTGTAGATATAGACGGTTTAATTGACAGACCTCAATTCTTGTGAGAGAGTAGTGCCATACAAATAGCTATGGAAAAATCTTATGCACAATATTTCTTTGTTCTTCTTTTGGGGTTGTAGCTCTACCGGTAACGTCACTCTTAAAATAGATACAGCTGAGCCAGTAGAAGTATCTGGTGAACCGACTTCGGAACCGACTTCAGAGCCATCTGGAGAGCCATCTGGAGAGCCATCTGGAGAACCGTCGGGTGAGCCAACGACAGAACCTTCAGGAGAACCTTCAGGAGAACCGACTTCAGAACCGACTTCAGAACCGACTTCAGAACCGACTTCTGAGCCTATAAATACCGATAAAATATGGGAAGGAACAAGAGAGATTGATTTCCCAGTAAACAACTACTGTACTGAATCTCAAAATGAGTCTGGTTTTGAAATCACTGCAGAGTCATCTTCTGAAGTATACTTCGATGCGTGTCCAGATTGCAATCAGATATACCAAGTGGACATTGATCCAGCGATCATTTGTTATGATACGGTAGAGTTTGCATCACAGACGATTTATGGATTGGATGTGCAAGAAGGGCAAGCAGACCTTTATTATTTCTATCAATATAATAGTGGTGAGATTTTTTCTGTAAAGATGGCTTCTGCATCACAGAATAATGGTTCTTGGGAATATGAGTATGAAAATAATTATGATTACTTTGGTACAGACTATCCCTATACAAATACAGGTTCTTTTAGCCTCATTGAATGATGGATATTGTACACAAGCAAGATGAATTTGTCGTTATTGAGAAACCTTCGGGTATGTCTGTTCACAATGAGGTGAATGGCGACGTAGTGTCAATTCTATCTGAGGAACTATCTTCCACTGTATATGCGGTTCACAGATTGGATCGGATGACAAGTGGACTTTTATTGTGTACGACTCGTCCAGAAATGATCTGTGTATTACAAGAGGCTCTTCGTACAAGTACCAAAAAGTATCAAGCTATCGTTCGAGGTGTTGTATCTTCTCAAAAAGGTGAATGGAGACATACCATTACCAATACTTCTGAAGGTAGGCGTAATCCAAGAGGAAGAAAACAGTACCGGAAAAGTGCACATACTAGTTATGAAGTTCTGTCCTACAACCAGTATATATCGATGCTTTCCTTAACGCTACATACGGGGCGTCAACATCAAATTCGAAAACATTGTGTGTTGGCAGGTCATGAAATTATAGGTGATACTCGTTATGGTGACACGCGTTATCAGAAAAAGATGCAAGAACGATACGATTTTGATGGTTTATTTCTGCATGCATACAGTCTGCAATTCTCTCTTTTTACGAAAAGTTATGACTTTAGATGTGTGCCAAATGGTTGGGAACGTCTCGGCCTTAGGCGCTCGTAATTTGTTTTATAAGTCGGTTGGGGAACGAACCATGTTTTTGAAAGTGTCTCATAAATAAAATGGGTTCTCCACCAAGCTCTGCTGCAGTTTTACCATTAATGACTTGTGTATATTTCTTAGGCTCGTATTTTGGTAGTACAGCATCATTTTGTATGATTAGATCGATGGTGTTGTGCATAGTGTCCAAGCTATTCATTTTCATATACGGACATGTAGCACATCCTCCAGCAGTAGAGCACCCTTCTCCTCCTTGAACACCGGGGACAATACCAAATTGGTCGTCTTCGGCAAAGGCCTCAGAAGCGACTGGAAAAATAATTTCAACTTCGATATTGGAGCGGTTGGCCTCTTTGAGTTGTTGTTGGACTTTTCGAACGATGGAAGTGATCATTCCTGCTTCTGTTCCCAAAACAAAAGGGATTGATACGGCATTTTTGCTATTCAGAGCCTCTTCTACTCTTTGTGTGATAAATTGTAAGATATTTGCCGTCGAACCGACGACTCCTTTTCCTTTTTTTTGAGCTATAGTAGCAAGGGTGAACATTTCACCGGGAACTTCGAAGTGAGCGGTATGATAGGCATCTGCATATTCATCCCGCACGGTTTGAACGACATCTTCACCGAACATATGATGTACAATACAATTGCCCTGCTTGAAGAATTCATATCGAGTACATAACTCTATAATACTAGCTTGGGTATGTTGCGGGTGAATAGATTGGATGGCTTGATCATCCATTGTACGCATCTCGTGTAGAACTTTTTCTATATTTGCTCCCATATATGTATCTGGGCCATACCATATGCTTGAGTCTGGAATTTGATACGCAATTTGCAAAATAGTGTGTAATACATTGGATGATGTACAGGTAATGGTGGGTACAGTCGCGTGTGAAAGCGCTTTTACCTGTAGGGAAGTATTGATATAAATGACGTGTACAGGGTTTTGGCTCTTTTTTGCTTTATGGAGCCATGCTCCATACACTTTGGCTTCAGCTGCTTGTGCAAGTGAACATCCTATTTCTCGTTCATCAACACGATATACAGGAATGTTTTTGTAATTCGCATAATCAAGTACGGCACGTACATTTTCACTCATAAAATCGACACCCAGGACAATAATATGCTCTATCCCAGCTTCTGCCATTTCAACAGCAGTATCAGCCATGAGCAGAGAATCTGAAATACGAATGTGAGGCCATTCACAGCTACTTAGGATTCCTTGTAGCTCAACATCCATGTAATAATGGGCAACGATTCCTATATTATGATCTCTCAAAAGTGTATCGATTTCTTCTACTTGTTCTTTGTCGGGTTGTAGATATGTGGCTTGTGCTTGTGCGAAACTTCCTTTTGGTATAAATGCATCTTTTTGAATTGTGAGGGATGGAAAAGTGCCCATGATAAACCTCCAAATGTTACCGATGAAAAAAAAGGATGCATAGGCATCCTTTGTATCTCGTTTTGTAAGAAGAACTTATTTGATTTCTTTGTGCACAGTGTGGCGACGAAGAAATGGATTGTATTTCTTGAGCTCAAGTCTTGAAGGAGTATTTTTCTTGTTTTTCATAGTGGTGTAGCGAGACATTCCTGGAATGCCGCTGCCTTTTTGCTCTGTGCATTCCAAAGTGATGACTTGACGACCAGCGTTTTTCTTTTTTCCCATGATAGCCTCTGGTGTTATTTTTTGTTGATATTGTATTTTTTCATGAAGCGTTCAACACGACCTTCTGTATCCACGATTTTTTGATTTCCTGTGTAGAATGGGTGTGAAGCACTGGAAATATCGAGTTTGTATAGCGGATACTCGTTTCCATCTTCCCATTTGATGGTGTCACGTGTACGTACGGTTGAGCGAGTAATGAAAGAAAATTTTGCACTGTTGTCTTGAAATACAACAAGTCTATAATCTGGATGGATGTCCTTTTTCATGAGGTCTCCTATAAATCTTGGCAGTGAATGTGAGTAGATATTGATGCCGTTTTTGTTCACGTTATGATTTTTGCACAAAACCATAATATTGAGATATGAACACATAAAAACAATGGCACGTTTTCCGACACACAACTTTAACTGATTTCATTGGTGTTTGCCAATTGAAATAAAACTTTCCTTATGAAGATTTTGTACAACATTTAATATATTGAGGCTTATCTATGTCAATTTTACCAAAAGCAAAACAAATTCCTTATCAACATTGTGAACATGGGGTTGTCCGAGAAGATCCTTTTTATTGGTTGAAAGAGAGAGAAAATCCAGAGGTGTTGTCATATTTGGAAGAAGAAAATCAATATACGAAAGAAAGGCTCAGTCATCTGGAAGATTTTCGTTCAGCACTCTTCGACGAAATGTTATCAAAGATACAAGAGAATGATACTTCAGTGCCCTATAAAATGGGAGATTACTGGTACTACAGTCGAACAGAAGAAAAGAAAGCATATGCGATGTATTGTCGCAAGTTTGGTACAATAGATGCTCCAGAAGAAGTGATTTTGGATGTAAATGAACTAGCCAAAGAACATTCATATTTTGACTTAGGAGGATTGGCTGTCTCGCCTGATCAACAGACGTTGTTGTATTCTGTTGATACCAAGGGAAGAGAATTGTATACAATCTATCTTTTGGATCTACAAAAAAAGTCTTTATCTTCGGTTTGTATAGAAGAGACAACTGGTTCAATAGGATGGAGCGAAGACAACAATATTTTTCTTTTTAGCCGTGCAGATTCTGCTTTAAGACCCTATCAAGTATGGGCCAAAACTGTAGATGGTGAAGAATCGCTTTTATATCAAGAAGATGATGAAAAATTTCGAGTAGGTTTTTATAAATCAACATCAAAGGAATACATATTTTTATATTCCGTGTCTAGTTTGACGAATGAATATCATTTTTTATCATCCAAAGATCCTCTTGATTCACTAACAATATTTTCCAGCAGACATTTGGGGTTGCGATACTGGGTGTCTCATGCAGGAGACCGATTTTTGATACGCAATAATGATTGCGATGATGAGCGTGGAGTACATACCGATGGTGCGTTAAATTGTCAAGTACATGAATGTTCGTTAGAGCATACTCAACGAGAGCATTGGTCTATGTTTATTCCTCACCGCGATGATGTTCAGATTACCAGTTTAGAGGCATTTTCTTCTTTTTTGGTTTTGTGTGAACGTAAACAAGGACAAGAAAGATACCGAATCATTGATACAATACACCAAACCGATGAATACATTGATATGCCAGAATCGGTATATATGCTTGGAGGGGGGAGCAATCCGAATTTTGACACAAGAGTCTATCGATTTGGATATGGTTCACTTGTATCACCATCGTCCACGTTTGATTTTGATCTTGATTCCAAAGAGATGGAATTACAAAAACAGACTCCTGTTCGAGGATACGAAAAAGAGCAATATACCTGCTTCCGGATTATGATTCCAGGGCATGATGGAGAACTCATACCAGCATCTGTCGTACATCGAAAAGATATTGATAGAAGTATTCCTCAGCCCTTGTATTTATATGCATATGGATCATATGGTTCCACGATGGATCCGTATTTTTCATCAAGTCGTTTGAGTTTTCTTGATAGGGGAGTGATCTATGTGATTGCACACCCACGTGGTGGAAGCATGTTGGGACGAAAATGGTATGAAGATGGAAAATTCCTTAAGAAGAAAAATACTTTTTTCGATTTCATCAGTGTGGCAGAATTTTTGATTGAGAATGATTATACTTCGTCAGATAAGCTGATTATTTCTGGAGGATCGGCAGGGGGGTTGTTGATAGGAGCTGTCATCAATATGAAGCCTGAGCTCTTTCATGCTGCAATCGCAGATGTTCCGTTTGTTGATGTTGTGACCACCATGCTTGATGAAACAATTCCATTAACGACCGGAGAGTGGGAGGAGTGGGGAAATCCAAAAGAAGAGAACTATTTTCATTATATGCTTAGTTATTCTCCATACGATAATGTTCAGCCGCAAGAATACCCAAATTTGTTGGTTACTGCTGGGCTGCATGATCCTCGAGTTCAATACTGGGAGCCAGCAAAGTGGGTTGCTCAACTGCGAGAGATCAAAACAGGGACGCAAGATCTATATTTAAAAACGGAGATGAGCGCAGGACACATGGGGCAAACCGGTCGTTACGGATACTTGGAAGATATGGCATACAATTATGCGTTTGCAATAGACCAGTGGGGTATGATTACGGGGAAGGACTGATCTGTCGAAGCAGTGCGTTGGCGATGTGTTTCGTTCTCATGAAATTACCTGGAGCTTCACAGATTTTCTTTAGAAGTAATCGAGCATCTTCCTTGAACCCTTGTGCAGCTAGTAGTCGAGCTTTTGTCAGTTGAATTTCTGATGCATTGGGTGCTTCTTCTTGTGCATAAGAAAGATATTTTTCACAATGGTCTGCATTTCCAGCACTCAACCATAGTGCTCCGAGAGCGCTCAAACTATACCAAGTAGGATTTTCCATTCTGGATGCTTCAAAGTATAGCTTGCTGGCATCTTGCCACTGAGATTTGATTTCTGCAGCCATTCCCTCAATGGTTTTTTGTAAAGACCCAGATAGTTTTTTTGATAAAGAGATTA
>NYTD01000089.1 GCA_002683315.1 Deltaproteobacteria bacterium
TGTATATCTCTTGCTTGATCGATGATCGGAGCCAATCCACCAGAGAGTTTTTCGGAGAGGGGCAACCGATTGTTCCAGATTTCTGCACCAGACATACTGATAACTTCAAATTGGGCATCCAATGGAAGCTCATCAATGAATACATCTGGATATGGATTGAGTTCAATGCGAAGATGCTTATAGCTACTCAATGGGTATACAATATAGTCGATGTTTCCATTTCTTTTGTATACTCGAAATTTTTCATGTTGAAGACGTTGAACATCTGTATACAACGATGCAGACTCATGAATAGACAATGCATCATCAACCCCTGAGACCAGAAGAAAGTCCAACAAACTGCCTTCTTTTTCCTCTTCTTGTGGCATAACAAGTTCAAGATCAACAGATGCTGAACTCGTTTCTTCGCCAAAAATCACGACACTACTAGATGCGCTTCTCTCTGTATAGCCTATTTTAGGATTTATGAGCACTACTCCTAATCCTAACCAACCTACCGCCAACAAAAGCATTGTGGCTTTCTTTTGCGGTTTCTCTTGTTGTCGATTCATCATTATGAAACACCTAAAAATTCGTTTTTTCATACACTATCGAAATTTAACCGAGTTACAAAATAAAGATCAAATTTTCATACATGACCAAAAAAACAAACTCTGCAAAACCCTTAAATAAAAGCTAAAATCAACACTTGTTTTGTTTTTTTATACTGAAACAATTTTGACACAAAAATAAAAGCTCACTTGACGTGTCATCATTTAATGAATTAGCGTGTGTGCGTACGATACGATAAAGACATTCGCGAATGTCATAAAAGCAAAACGATTGACTTACAGCTGAGGAACTCATGATCATTTTTTGGATGGGGTGTTTTACCAATACACCCTCTGTACCAACATCCACTGTCGACATGCACAATCCCAATACATTGGGATGTGCACAAGATCTGCAATCGAAAAAAGATGATATCCACGCGTATTGTTGGGATCCAAAAAACAAACGAATCCACGGGTCTTCCGTATACTCTCTTCCAGATGGGATCATTACGTTCCAATATGTCAACGGATCCATCACACGTTACAATATCAAAGAATCACAACAGACAGACACAGAAAAATATCTCTTTGAATTTTTACAAAATGATGCACCAGTATCTCTTATCAAAGATGTTGTTGCTTATATGCCGTCTCATCCAAAAACTTTTCATCTAAAAATTCGGCTTTTTGAAAAGGGGCTTGTCCCCTACTCTGACTTAATCTCAATTCCAACCTCCTCTATTCCTTGCACTTCAAATGAGATGATCTGTGTGAAAGGAACCGCTTTTTCGCAGACCGTATCAGAAGAGAATGTTTCCAAAACAATGATCTCTCAGGCTCCGACGACCTATTTTAATGAACACACTACTGGAGCACTTGAAATACAAGAATGTATTGATTCATGCCAATGTCCCTCTATTCCAGCTGCTTCCACAAAACTCACATGGGCACAGGCGAATGCTTATTGCAAAGCACAACAAAAAAGACTTCCAACAGAAACTGAACTCATTCTTTTTTCTTCTCGAAATCAAGAGTTAAGGGTGTTTGAAGAATGGACCTCCGATTGGTATGCACCACTCAAAAATACGACTTCTATTGAGCCTATTCCCCCTTGCTTTGGAGAAAAGACCTGTACACAATCTGAAACCAAAACAGTACTGCATCCACACGGACAAAGAAGAGGGGCTTCCCTTGATGAACGGATGAGCTTTCGTTGTATTGCATCTACACAAAATGAAACCAGTCAAAAACCAACATTGATCACACAAAAACCGTATTTACCTCCTTTTACAAAAGTACCTACCAACAAAAGCTGGCACAAAAAAGATAAAACCTACCAGACCATGCTCAATGATTCCGAGCATCAAGATCCACTTGGCTATCAAGACATTTACCTTCTCACCGAATCTTTATGGAAGATCCATACCAACTACCCAACCAAAACAGCTCTATATGATCTTGGGACGACACACATGGGATATCCCATCTTGGCACTGCGTATATCCAATACCCCGACAAGTGATACCCTTAAGCCAGCGCTATTATTTTATGGTGGTGTCCATGGAAACGACCTCATGGGAACAATCCAAATATTGGATCAAATTCGTCTCATGCTAGAGAGCAAAGACAACCTACTACAGTCGTATTCGCATATGTCCGACTTGTGGTTTATTCCCCTTCTGAATGCAGATGGCAATATCCAAATGATGCGCACCAGTGCTGCTTCGAAGAAAGGTAGAAAAAATGGACGTTCTACGATCGGAGATTGTGAGGCTTCACCTTCTGAAGGTGTCGATATCCAAAGAAATTTTCCATATGACTGGCAAAAAAACACTGTCACTTCGACGCACTATTCTGGTTCATCTTCCTTTTCAGAGCCCGAATCTCAGGCCATAAAAAGACTTGCACAACGCTATCAATTCTTGGGAGCATTGTCTTGGCATTCTCCTGGTAACTATGTCACTGGTCCGTACTCAAACCCAAATAAAAAGACACCAAGCCCAGATATCTTTCGTTCGATCGCACAAAAAATGCTCACAACTGAAAATAAATGGCCTCCAAAACTTAGAACAACCAAAAAAGATCCTGATATGGGAACTCCCGAAGATTGGCTCTTTCATTCGTTTGGAACCTACGCATACCAAGTACGTATTGCCAAGCATAATCTTGTTATTGACGCATACAAAGAAAAATATGTCTCTAAATATCGTTATATCTGGCAACAATTTCTCCAAGCCATACATGAACAACCATCTTTTAGTGGTGTCGTTATGAATGGACAAAAAGAACCGATCATTGCACAGGTTAGGATTTTGGGTCGCGTAGACAAGAAGAATAAATTCTTATATTATGAGGGAGAAGAGTGGAATTCTCGTGCGCATGATGGCTATTACCATCAAATGGTGCCACAAACCGGCATATACGAAATCGAAATCCAAGCACTCGGATATCGAAAAACCAGAAAGAGAATCCGCGTAGAAGGACCTCGAACGCAAAGTAATATTATTTTACGCAAGTCAAAATAGAACTATCGAAGCTTCTGCAACGCCTGTGCAACGATCTTATTTGCATCTACTGATGGCTCTGGCGCAGAGGAAGATACATTCCTTTGAAGATTCTCTCTTCCTTTCGCTGCCGAAGAAGGCCTACCTTTCTTGGCAAGAGCATCTACGACTGATGCATCCAGAGGAATCGGTCCTCCCAACTGGCGAGCGACCAAGGCAATTTTGGCAAGATGCTCTACCAATTCCATTCTCAAAAAAGCCTGCTCAAATGTAGCTCCAACTGTCAGTACACCGTGATTGGCTAGCATTAGAACATCAGCTTTGCCAAATCCTTCTTCGATGACCGAATCCAAACGCGGATCTTTTGGAGGAAAAAAAGAAACCAAAGGAATGGTCTTACCCAAGCTTACTACTGGCTCTGCCATAAATGGAGGATCGAGAGAAATACCCGCCACAGCAAAACCGCTTGCAGTTGGCGGATGTGCATGAATCACACATCCAATCTCCGGTCGTGCACGATATGCTGCACGGTGAAGCTGAAGTTCTGAGAAGGGTCTTCTGGTTCCAGCGAGAACTTTGTTATTGTCATCTACAATGATAAGGTGCTCTAATCCAACATCACCTTTGCTCTGTGCTGTCGGTGTACAAAGAAGCCTAGAATCATCAAGGCGCGCTGTAAGATTTCCATCATGGTTGGCAACCCATCCACTGCGATAGATTTTATGAGAGTAGTTCACCATCTCTCTTCTTAACTGCTCCTCATTCATTGTCTTGCCCTTGTACAACATCAACAGAATCGACAATACCCAACACAACAGAATGCAGAGGATCTTGATCCGTCCCCAAAATTTGTCGTGCCGTGTTGCCTTCTCGAGCCGCTAAAACCAAGTCTCCTGGTCCGGCCTGAACTGCATCAATAGCCAAAAACTCTCTCCCGTTAGGTGTATGACCATCTACATCGACAGGCTGTACAACCATAATCTTCTTTCCTTCATATACTGGATGTTTGATGCTTGCGACAGCATTCCCCAGTACGCGACACAAAATCATAGGTACCTCTTATCGTGCCATGCATCATCGACAATGGCAACCACCGCACAATCAACCGGTGCAAACGTATCTGGCAGTGCAAGAGCAGCTTCTCTGCCTGTGATCCACGCAACCAGATCGCCTGGTCCAGCTTGCAACGGATCTGCCGCAATAATCGGTTCCCCTTGTGGATTACCACCAGCATCTTGCGGCTGAATCAAAAGAAGTCGCACTCCCTCCAATGAAGAGTGCTTAATCGTGGCAACAACACGACCAATTACCTGTGCAAGTTCCATAATTTTCTCCTATCGTTTGGGGGACAGAAATGGAAGAGGACGAAACAACCATTCCACCATCTCTGCATGTGGTCGAGCAATACACTCTTTTCGATATAGTTTTGCTTGCTGATCTGCTGTTTCTAAAGCCGCCTCTACATCATGCTGTGCTCCAGAGACTACAAAATAACCGCGACCGCCCAATCCTCCGTGGATACGAATCCCAATCAAATCTACATACGCCTCTTTGAGTGCACGATCACAGCATAGAAGAGCATCCGAAATAGAAGAGGTCTCCAACACGCCAAGAGCGTCATATTCGTCTTTTTGCGTCTTTGTCGTACCGTGCAATCCTGACATAAGCTGTTCGTGTGCCGTTGATATCAGTGTTTTTCCAATCAAATTGGGATAGTGAAAAATCACTTCCTCATACGATTCTTCTACACATGCCAAATCTCCGGAGAACAAGATCAAAAAATGCCCCGGTTCTATAAGGTTGGCTTCTATAATGGTTATGGGCGCTTTTTTGACCATTAGATCAATACAACGATATCCCGCCGCAACAGAGTCAAGCTCAATTAATGCCAGCGGTTCTCCACTCATACGATTCGAAAATATCCAGACAATGTGCAGCGGCGCTCTCTGGTAAATGTTCGCGCTGTGGTTAATCCATCACCAGTAGGCGATGCGATTGTGAAGCTCGTGTATCCTTCCCCTCCAAATCCTAATCCTGCATAATTGGAGGCATTTTTGATAAAGATGGAACAATTTACAGCACGCGCCATACGGTGAAGAGACTCAATATTTCTAGAGTACATCGATGCAGTGTGTCTATACCCGTGCTCTGCTTCTACCGCCTTATCAATCGCTTGATGAACGTCTGCACATCGAACAAAACCAATGACTGGCATAAGTAGCTCAAGCTGAACAAAAGGATGCTCAAAAGGAACGTCACAGACGATCAAACGAGGATCGCCTCGAAAAGGGACATCAATAGCCTTAAGCATTTCTGATGGACATTTACCGATCCAATCTCTGTTGGTATGCATTCTATCTGGAGTCAGAATCAGTGACTCCAGACGGCGGATTTGATGATTACGCAAACGAACTGCACCCAACGATTCTATGCGCTCAAGTAGCGGATCAAAAATCTTCTCCACAGCCATCACTTCTTTTTCATCGGTACAAATGATGTTGTTATCGAAACTGGCGCCGTTGTAAATACCTCGTGCTGCACGATCCAAGTCGGCAGTTTCATCTACCACTACTGGTGGATTACCAGGACCAGCCGCAACACATTTTTTCCCAGACTGCATCGCTGCCTTTACAACACCACCCCCACCTGTAACAACGACAAGAGGTGTACCTTTGTGATGCATTAAAGCACCAGCAGAATCAATCGTTGGCGTGTGAATACATGTCATAATGTTAGAAGGACCACCGACTTCCATACTTGCTCGATTGATTAGATCAACACAATATGCACTTACGCCTTTCGCTGCTGGATGTGTATTAAATGTTACAGCATTCCCACCAGAGACCATACCAATACCGTTGTTCAAAATGGTTTCGGTCGGGTTCGTGCACGGAGTAATAGAGGCTACGACGCCAAATGGAGCTCGTTCAATAAGTGCAAGACCATCGTCTCCTGTATAGGCAATGGGTTGAAGAATCTCTGGACCCGGCGTTTTGTGAATAACGAGAAGATTTTTCTTTATCTTATCTTCTACTCGCCCAAGTCCTGTTTCCTCATGAGCCATTTCCGCAAGAGTATGAACATCTTCCGCTGCTCTTTTTCGAATGTTTGCGATGATTTCCTTTCTTTTTTCAAGCGGAATCGCAACAAGGGTTTGATGAGCAATCTGTGCTGCAGAAACTGCATCATCTACAGTTCGAAAAACACCATGCTGTTTTGCGTTGGGGTCTTGTCTTTTACGAGCACCTTGTTGGAGCTCAGCAAGTACATCATGAATGATTCCAGCCAGAGCATCAGAACCAAGATCTAACTTTGACACATAGCCTCCCAGATTATGAAATATTATTCAATACACCAAAGAACAAGGTACAGATATTATCCGTCCGTTGCCTTATTGTACAAAAGGGTTCCTTCCATGTCGATTTGATCGACAATGGCCATAATTGTGGCATCGATGGGGCGATTTTGCGTCATATCCGTTTGTCGAGCAGAAGATCCACTTGCATACAAAACAACTTCTCCAACTCCTGCACCGACGGAATCTGCTGCTACGACAAAAGAAGGTTTTTCTTCTAATGCTACACTCAAATCACGGACTATGTAAAGTCGAAGTGTTTCAATCTTCTGATCTTTTTGGGTGGAAACAACTGTACCCACAATCTTACCAAGTTTCATGAATTGTCCCTACTACTTGCCTGCTTCAGCACGACCGAGAGGAAGAACACTTTCGATGTCTTTGTGAGGACGTGGAATCACGTGTACACTTACAAGTTCGCCAACACGCTGTGCTTGTCGAGCACCTGCATCTGTAGCTGCTTTGACTGCTGCTACATCACCACGAACGATGGCTGTCACATAACCACCACCGATTTTTTCCCAGCCAACAAGTTCTACTTTTGCTGCCTTTAACATTGCATCAGAAGCTTCTACCATTCCGACAAAACCTTTTGTTTCAATCATTCCAAGTGCATCTGCCATTGTTTTCTCCTAGTTTGTTCTATTAAGATAATGTTTTTTGTTTAACGTATCATCTGATACAATTCTATTATTATTGTGCAAGCGCTTCAATCGCTTCAATAGCAGCAGCACGAGCATAATCGATCTGCTCTTCCGTTCCCGCCATCCATAATCGACCAAAGGCACCAAATGGACGTAGGTTAATAAGATTTACATCTGCTGCTTTTTCAGCTTCATTGGCTGCTGCTACAATCCAAGCTGCTGGTTCTGTCTCAAGAATAAATAAACTTTGCCCAGGAATAAGCATCATCCCTTTTCTATTACGATTGATAATCTGAGCCTGATAGGCCTCTACCGAACGAATAACCTGATCGCTCACAACACGAGGCTTTTTAGAATCTGCAGCTGTAATACCCAGCGCTTCAACAATTGCATCTCCTGCGCTTTCCACTTGACCTTTATCATCGTTATGAACTTCCAGCAGACCAAAAGCTCTCTCTACTACTTGTACGGCGGGAGCTACCTGAGAAGCCTTCAGTGCGACATCAGTCACACGATTAATAATCATACCAGGAGCTGTCTCTATCCATAGAGAAGCCTGCCCTGCCAAAGGTAAGAAACCACGACAAGTTGTTCCTGTAAAAGCTGCGAGCTGTGGCTGAAGACTATCCAAAAAGACATATCCTCGAAGCGTGACTGACATATGTGCATCCCCTTATTTTTAAAAATGGTGCGTGTGGTGTGTGGAAATATATGAAGGAGATTCCACTTTCACCACTAAAAATATTGTTTTCTTTTTCGTGAATAGGATATCACTACAAAGAACCTTTACAATATTATCGTTTTGTTTATTATCAAGGAAATATTTTATGCGTACATCTAGCCTTATTCTCTCTGTTTTATTCCTCATCGGTTGTCCGGATCCTATAGAAAGTGCAACAACCACACCAGCAAACAACACACAAGAAGGAGAAGCGAGTATCAATGGAAATGGTCCCGCCAAAATGGAAAGTGATCCCAATGCCGCGCGACTCAACCTCAAACAAGGAGAGGGCTTAACCATCTCTGGAACATTCCAATATGGAGGAACAGCGACTGGTTCCAAACGTGTTGATGTACAAA
>NYTD01000090.1 GCA_002683315.1 Deltaproteobacteria bacterium
AAATCAATTCAAAACGCATAGCCTAATCCCATGGTTATCAGAGGTTTCCATGTATTTAAAGGGGCTGGAGCAGTGGTAGCTTGCATTGATTCGGCATGGATACGATAGCCCAAATTCTGGGTGAAATAGCCGCCTAATCCGACTTCCATTAAAAGAGAGCCCCAGAACCATGTATAGTTTATTTCACTTCCTGCACCACACATGAACCAAGAACTAAGGCTATAAGTTCCAGCTGTGATGGAATTTCGTCCAAGTGTCACAAAAGGAGTTGCACTCCATCCTTTCAGGTTAGTGGGATGAAAGAATAGCCGAGGACCGCCTCGGATTCCGATGTACGTCATTCGAGTAAACAGAGAGAATTGTGTATAGTCAGCTTGTATTGTGAATCCTATTTTGGAGTTTATGCGTCGTTGGAAGCGTAGATTAAAATCGGAGGCGCCAGCATCAATAAGAGATCCTTCTTTTTTAAGATCGCCTAGAGCTATTTCTATGATTGCTGCGGCCAAAGGATTCCATGTAATAGCATTGCTAAGCTTTTCTCTATTCTGCTTCCTTTCTCCGTATGCAACAGAATATGGATCCGTTGCTCCAAAGATACAGCCAGAAATGAGAAATAATACACTTAGCATTACACTACTCGTAGGCCAAAAGGGCTTCGATTCCAGACAACGGTTCTGAATGAGAAAACAACATATATGCAAATTCGATTTGTCGACTCAGTACGTCTTCTTTTAATACAATTAGACTATCGTGTGCCAGAATGGGGTCATCGGAATTGGAGAGGATTGGTTCAATCGTAGAGCTAGAGCTCGCAATTGCACTATCACCCATAATTAGAATGTCATCAAATCGATATGCTGCATTGCCCATAGAATGTCCCGGAACAGCGATAATCTCTAGCTCAGAATTACCCAAAGAAAGAATTTGATGATTTGTCAAGCCAACATCCAACACAATTTCTTTTTCCAGCAGAGCATTCCTCTCTGTTTCAAGTGCATAAATTTCTGCATTGGGAAACAGATGAATGCCGCCGATGTGGTTTCCATGTGCATGAGTTAGGAATATTTTTTGTACATCTTCTGGTGTGGCTCCTTCTGCTGCAAGTTGTGCAAGAACAGGATTATTATCAGATCCTCCTGTATCGATCAAAACAAGCTCATTTTTATCTGATCTAAGAAAGTAGGATGCGGCTGTTGTATCACCAACTTGTAAAATATGTGAATCACCTTGTTCGCTCTCAAATACAGTACCATTGGGATCAGTTTCTTTATTCAGTGTACTGCATCCGACCAAAAATATACCTAAGTAACGAACCATCATCTTACCACTTGTGCAATATTTGAACACTTATCATTGAACATCATGATTGTAGCAGAAGTTTGACCTTTGCGTTGGTACAAAGATGATTTTTTATCCCTAGAAGTCAAGAGAATTATTCTCGCATACATGTTTATGATGGGTTTTGGAAATGAATTTAAAACCAGTCGATTTCCCTCGGATATTAATGACAGCGTACATCTTTTGTCTGTCTATCTTATTTTGCGACTAAATCTTTTGGATACTGTTCAATAAAACGCTCGATAAAAGCATCTTTATCTTTTTGATACGTTTGAAGTATGTTCCAGATTTCGCGGTTGTTATCTTCTGGGTTCTCATTATTGTAGAACCAAAGGGTTATTTCAAGTAGAATCGGTAAAAGTTGTAAACCTTTTGGAGTAATCTTATAGATATTGACCTTTCGATTATGTTTGGACTTCTCTTTTGTGATGATATTCAACTCTGTTAGTTTCGAAAGACGGTTGGAAAGTATATTCGTGGCAATATGTTCTATCGAAGAAGCAAATTCTTTAAATGTGCTTTTTCGAAAAATTAAAATGTCGCGTACAACAAGGAGTGTCCATTTGTCTCCAAAGATATCAAGACTAGAACTAACAGGACAAATAGAACGATAAGATATGGAAGATGAGTTCATTTTGGTATTTTGCTTTTTTTAAGTGAAAATGTTACTTTTATTTTGAAAGTAATATTTTTTTTTATGGTGGTTTCTAAAGCTAACAACATTTGTGATAGATAGTGATATTTTTGCAAGATTTGTTTTTTTTTGGGAAATTAACAGGAAATAAGTAGATTATTTACAATAACAATTCATGTATTCTCATTAATTTCATATGTACTCATGCCAAAAGAAATAAAAAATTTCAATAAGACGATTACATTATATCAATATTACGTAGAATCAGAAGACTCATTGTCAGAAGATGATGTGCATGAAAAATTTGATCCTTTTTTAGAGCCGGACCTCACAGATGAAGTTGATATAAAAATCAGCGATGTAAAACTAGGAGAGGGAGGTATGGGAATCGTTTTTGAGGGGACACAAAAATTCCCAGAACGTTCTGTGGCTGTCAAGCGCCTAAAAAAGAGAGGACCTAGATATGAATCCCTCTTCAAGCATGAGGCGATGATTACAGGAAAACTTATTCATCCTAATATCTTACCTATCTTTATTTTTCGTCCAGAGGGTGTACAGGGGCCAGAGGTGATAATGCCTCTCCTAGACGGACAAAATTTAGAACATAAGCTGGAAAAAAATGAAATCCCATTGAGGAAATCCTTAGAAGTCGTAAATCAGATCTGCTATGCATTATCGTATGCACATTCTCGCCAAGTATATCACCGAGATATAAAGCCGGAAAATATCATGCTTGGGCTATCTGGAGAGGTATATCTTGTAGATTGGGGGATTGCTCTTGATTTAAGCAAAGAGAACCATGTGAAGAGGATGGTTGGAACTCCTGCATATATGGCTCCGGAAATGCTTTCAGGAAATGCAAAAGATGTAGATGCTCGGACAGATATTTATTTACTCGGTGCAATGATTCATCGTTTATTAACAGGGAAAACTCGACATAGTGGTAATAGTTTTCCAGAGATTTCGGTCCAAATTCGAAAAAGCGCTCCACATATTTATCCCAAGAGTATCTTCAGAGAGCTTGGACTTCTTTGCAACAAATGTTGTCATAAAAACCCAGAAAAGCGACCTCAAACAGTACAAATATTTCAAGCAGAGCTTATCGATGCATTGGAGCATTGGGATACCATGAACTTGATACAAAAGGGACGTGAACAAATAGAAGAACTCAAAAAAGATACATCATCTAAAGAAGCGTATCCAACATTTGTTCAGGCAAGAATTATTTTTGAGCAAGCTCTCATGAGTTGGCCTACTTCTGGAACAGCCCAGCGCGGAGTGATTAATTCTATACTTCTCATGCTCGAAAAACTTCTCGCTGAACGAGAATTGGGAACAGCGCAGAAGCTTTTTTCAGATTTGCTTTCCATTGCTCCCAATCATCCAAAAGTTCCTTCATTACAAGAGAGTATCTCGATTCTTGAACAGAGACGCCTTTCTTATCTGGAGGGTAATACAGAAGATGAAGCCGAACTCTCAAGAGAAGTATGTGCTCGAGTGTTAACCAATCTGGGTATTATATCTGTTGCAGGATTCCTATTGACTCTTTTCACAGGGAGGATTGTGAATCTAAGCGATCAAGACTTGTTCTTGAATGCACTAATCCCAATCGTATATTTTTCATATGCCCTCTTCAGGCATCATTCATTCTTGTTTTACAGTCGAGCATCCAAAACCATAAATATATTGATCATGGCGACACTTGGTGTGATGCTCTGTCATAGAGTATTTGAATACATCTACTCCTCTCTCATACCTGAACGCCTTGCTTTTGAATCGGTATTTTTAATTCTTTTTTGGAGTAATATGATCGCACGGTATAGAAGAGCCGTTGTACTGACAGGGATTCATACTGTTATTGCTATTTTTTGTTTTTGTTGGGGAGCGTATTCTTTTGTCTTCATCAATTTGGGGATGATATTGACATTCTTTGCAGCCTCTTATCTGTGGAACGAGAGAGTATGATGCAATCATACATGTAATCAAAGTAACGCTCTTTGTGGGGTTTACGTGGTTCGGCTCTATATTTGATTATTAATGCTTGGTCTAATTGCAATTTTATAGAAGAAAGAATAGTTTTTCAGGAGACAAACGCACTGGGCGATTTTGTGATGGAGAAAGATATTGCTCAAAATCGGTTGAATGGATACTTTTGAAATATGGAAGACATGTTCAAATTCGCTATCTGTATCATAGAGTTTGAATCTTTGTAGTACAAAGGAGTTTTGATGAAGTTAGGGATTGTTAACGAAACAAATGAACGAGAAGCACGTGTTGCAATGACACCAGACGTTGCTGCTAAGTTAATAAAAAAAGGGCATAGTCTTGCAATAGAAAGTGGAGCGGGTAATCGAGCCAACTATTCAAATGAAGACTATTCAGAAGTTGGCGTAGAGGTTTTGGAGACATCTGCTCAAGTTAGAGATTGGGCTACGACGTTGTTGCGTATTCACCCAAACGATATTGAGACGAGTTTACGTTCCAATCAACTGTTAATCTGTAACATCTATCCGGGAACCAACGGAGAACTCGTAGAGGCACTACAAAAGACCAATGGAACCGCGATGGCTTTGGATTGTGTTCCTAGGATAACAAGAGCTCAGAAGTGCGATGTTCGTTCTTCCATGGATAATATAGCAGGATACCGAGCTGTAATAGAAGCTGCGAATGCTTATTCCGGATTCTTTGGTGGACAAATGACTGCTGCAGGAAAAAGCGCACCAGCAACTGTTTTGATTATTGGTGCTGGAGTAGCGGGTTTGGCCGCGATTGGTGCTGCACGTGGGCTTGGTGCTGAGGTCAGGGCATTTGATGTCCGCGAAGCTGCTCGAGAACAAGTTCAATCGATGGGTGCTGAGTTTATTCAGGTACAGTTGGAAGAATCAGGTGATGGTGGTGGTGGATATGCCAAAGTGATGAGTGAAGAATATCACAACGCACAGATGGCACTATTCCTACAACAGGCTGCAGAAGTTGATATAGTCATCTCTACAGCCAATATACCAGGACGAAAGGCCCCCATCTTATGGGAGAAGCGTCACGTAGAAGCTATGAGGTCTGGTTCTGTGATTGTGGACTTGGCTGCTGCACGTGGTGGGAACTGTGAATTAACACAATCAGGACAAACCATTGTGCACAATGGAGTGTCAGTCATCGGATTTACAGATCTAAATTCCAGAATGGCTCAGATATCAAGTCGGTTCTTTGCAATGAATCTATTTCATCTTCTTGACGAAATCGGAGATGTTGAGCAAGACGAATCCACTGGAAAATTTGCTTTGGACATGGAAAATGAAATCGTTCGTCATGCAACCGTACTTGATAATGGAGAACTAATATGGCCTCCTCCAAGGATTGAACCATCGCCGCCTCGAGAATCTGCGAAAGAGGATGAGGTGTCTCTTGCCACGATCGATCCAAAGGAGCCTTCGGGAGCTTGGCGGCCCATACTCGGGATTGCTCTTGCTATGATCTTTGGGCTTATCGGTGTCGGAGCACCGGAGGTCTTTGTTCAACAATTTACGGTATTCGTATTGTCTTGCTTCATTGGATGGCAAGTTATTTGGAATGTCTCTCATTCTCTACACACTCCGTTGATGAGTGTAACCAATGCCATTTCCGGGATCATAATTGTTGGTGGGATGCTGCAATTGGGTGGATTGGACCTCAGTAATACCAGCTCTACTGGTAGTTTGGCAGCGATTCTTGGTATTATTGCAATTTTATTTGCAGCGATCAACGTAGCAGGTGGGTTTTTGGTGACACAAAGAATGTTGGCGATGTTTAGACGAGGTGACTCATGATTTCAACGATAGGTTTATTGGCAACTGGAACAAGTGGTGGACTACTCACTGTTGCATATTTGGGTGCTGCTGTTTTATTTATTCTTAGTTTGGGTGGATTGTCTACCCAAGAAAGTGCGAAGCGAGGTAATCTTTATGGGATTATCGGAATGATTGTAGCACTAGCCGCAACCATGCTTCATCCAAATATTTCCTCGTATGCATTATCTGCCAATGGTGCTCTTGCAGGTACAATCGGTGTTGGATGTATCATTGGTGCGTTTATGGCAAAGCGAGTGGAAATGACGGCCATGCCTGAGTTGGTGGCTTTGCTTCACAGTTTTGTTGGATTGGCAGCCGTACTGGTAGGCTTTTCCAGTCATCTGGCACCACTTGACCCCGACATGTCACATACAGAACATACCATTCATGCGATAGAAGTCTTTATCGATGTCGCCATTGGTGCCATCACGTTTACAGGTTCTATTGTAGCTTGGGTGAAACTCCGGGGAAAACTTTTTACATGGTGGGTATCTGGAAAGCCGTTACTCTTACCCGGAAGACACTTCTTGAATTTAGGAGCGGTGGCCAGTATCATTATTATGGGTGTACTATTTGCTTCGTTGACCAATTTTACGGATGTTCATTTTGGATTGACATCTTTTCAGTGGTTGCTGTTGATGTCTGTTGTGGCGGGATTGCTTGGTGTTCATCTTGTGGCTGCGATTGGTGGAGCAGATATGCCCGTTGTTCTGTCTTC
>NYTD01000091.1 GCA_002683315.1 Deltaproteobacteria bacterium
ATTCTATTTTTTGAGTATGCAATATCGAGTTCTATGAGGTGTGGTAGAGATAAAATAGAACGCGGAGGATACCCTCGATTATTCTCAATGTGGAGGTATCTTAGATTTGTTAGTTTTGCGATTACCGGTGAGATCAACAGAATTCGATTGTCCGAAATATCAAGATATTGCAACTCAATAAGATCAAACAGCTCAACGGGTAGATTGGATAGATGATTGTTACTCAGATCAAGCTATTCTAGCTGTTGAAGCTGGAGTATTACTTTGGGCACCTCAGTCAACCGGTTTCCTGTAAGAGACAATGAACGAAGATTTTTCAGTTCAACGATTTCATCTGGAAGATGTATATCTTGTCCTTGAATATCTAATTTCGTAAGGCTGGTTGCAAACGGATAATCATATCGATGCATGAGAACCAAAATGGAAATGCCTACATATACGTTGTGGTGATATGAGGATAGCGATGACCAATAGTCATCTGTAGGAAACATAAACGTCAATAATTGTGGGTGTTGTTCTAGAAAAGACTCCAACAGAACAAGAGCCATATTAATGTTTTGTTTGTCTGCACTTGATAACAGATGTTTTATTTTGCTGATGACAGATGCTTCAATCAAGATTCGTCCTTTTCGATGAGAAGTACTAATTGATTACAAAAAAATCTAAAAAAACACGGGTTGTAGAATTATGATTTGATACCAAGGTGTATTTCTTTGTAACAATGAGATTGTCTCGTAATTGGAATTTCTATTTTCAGCACATTGTTGATGATTCTATTATTGGGTACACTTATCTTCTTCGTTTATTTCCGCGGTGATCTATTTATGAGCAGCAAGTTTCACAATGTTCCTGTTGAGGAAGGTACTCGAATCAATTTTGAGCAAGAAATACGTATAAGCATAATTTGAATGCATATTTTTGACAGAATTCGTAATCCACAGACAATACTGCTGTTCTGCTTTAATATATTGCTCTTTGGGATGACTATTCATCATCTTCCATGGGTATATCTGTACAGATGTCCCGTACTCTTTGAGCACTCTCTTTTAGTGAAAGATTGGTATGTAGGCGATAAAATTCAATTGCCTTAAGGATGCTGTTTTCCTGCCACAAAAGCCGAACTTGATTTTCGATCTCTGTCAAAGATTGTGGAACAGAAGGAAGGTTCCAAAGACCATTTTCTTGAAAATACGTGATATGATTCTTGGCTTGCTGGGGATACACTGTAAAATACACTTCTAGTAGTCTTTGTGCTTTTTTGTGCTCACGGTTTGCTATGAGCTGTTCCAATTTTTGGATGATTGACATTGTATATCGTTCCAGAATTGAGTCAGTGGGAAGGTAGTCTCATGGTACATGAGCAGATGTTTTGGGAATGATGAAAGAGTAAATTACGGGGCCACTTCACACGGAAAAGGATTCACTCCGGGAATATCGGTGACAAAATTAGCTTCTTCTGCTTTGTCTTCTACCAGATCTGGTTCGTACAAGGCTCCCGAAAACCAATCTCTCATGGATATTCCAGCGACTTCTCCCATCCAATATTCCTCTCGAATACTGACGACATGTATGCTTTCTTCAGAATTGCTGGTCAGATAATAGTGAATCCCATTGAGGTCTTTGGTATCACAATAACTTTGACGCAGTGTATTGATCCAATGAACCTCGTCACTAAAATAAGCATCTCCTTGTTGCGTATAGTCTTTTGGATTGGTGACAATAAGCATTTGTTGTTCGGGTACCATTTTAAGACGAGGAGCGAGTGCATTGTATAATATTGGACCAACGGCACATTCTCCACGAAAACAATAGGAAGGAAGATGAGGTTTGGTTCCCCATATGGGGATTTTGATGTCACCGAGACCTCGAACACTCAGTAGTTCTCCGTTGTCCAATGCCAAACCAGCGTCAGGGAATGCTGTCGTTTTGGGCCACTGCAATTCGTCTAGGAGATAGTGATAGTTATACAATGTTCCATATGCCCCCGCAGACCATCCTCCCAAAAAGACATTCATGTCATCGGGACGGTAGCCCATTCCACCTTCTTCATCTTTTTGTTTCCATAGGGTGTTGCGAATCATTTGAAGTGCAGCTCTTGCGTTTACTGCGCCGTACCGAGGCAAAGAGAGACTGCCCAAATCTTCTATTTCTCCTCCTCCGGCAAATACATCTTGTGTGCAGTATGGAAGATATACTTTGGTCCAATTGGCAAAAGGACTGATCTCAGGATCGGCTGAGGAAATCGCGATATCAAAAGGGGTATCGTCCATTGCGTTGAATAATTCAGGATTGTTTTCCATTTTGGATGAGCAATCTCCCTCAAAAACACATACGCCACCACCTTGTAGACCGATCAAAAGATTTTCCAAAGGTTCGCCTTCTGGAGCCCATTTGATATAGAAAGCATAATCACTGCCATCTCCGCACAGTGTGTTCCACTTGTCGCCATCAACAACGATTTGCGTCCATTCTTCTCGGACAACATCAAACTCTGATTGCGATGGTCCACAATCAAGTCCTTCCAGATCGGGATGTATGGTTGCGAGCATACAGTCCACTTGCATATTTGCTTTGTCCAGCAGAGCATCTTTATCGATTGCGATCAATTCTTCGAACGGATCACATTGTGAGGAGATTGATTGTGAAGCGGTATCGATAAATGTTGTTTCAGAAATATTAGAAGGATCACAATCTTGGTCTATGATACAAGCAGATGTTTCTGAACGACGACGTTGTATCAGATCAACACCTGCATCATATGCGCTGAAAAGACATTCTTTTTGCTCTGATGAGGATTCTGAAACAACAGCACCTTGAGGTCCTCCAAAGATTCTCCATGCAAGAGAAGAAGCTTCTGATGTACATGAATTTTGTAATCGTCCAATAAGCCCTTCTTTGGAAAGATTTCCCCAATCTTCATCTACACAAACCTCAGACACGGACTGTGCTAGCTCTTCTACAATATTGGACGTTTGTGTCCGATCCGTACAAAGACCGTCTTCTTGTTCATAGCAGTCTCGATAGGCGGAAAAAACTTGATCGGTGCATTGGTTGTATGCTTCTATAACGATATTCTGGCATGAGTTTTCTTCTTTTTTCATGTTTGAACACCCCGCTATGAAATGTCCCCATAAAATTATATGCACTTTTGATTTCATGATGACTCCATTCCAAATGACATGTGTATCAAAATACTCGTATCATTTCTTATCTCAAAAAAGAATACTTGTTGATGACATGAGATTAGGGCTTGATAATGCACCAGACTTAGCATCTATTTTTTATGCTGTATGCTTTATTTGTGTAGATTATTAGATGTATTTTTTAGATGATTAATTCAATATTGTAGGAAATGAATTACATTGGTCTCTAATTAGAGTAAAAAATCGCTATTTTGGTAGGTGGAAATACAGTGGATCGACCCAGAACAAGTGAAGAATATGATTGTAAGCCTGTACCTTGTACCAAGTCATGTATTATTTTTACAAATGCACGTACAGGGAGTAGTTGGCTCTCTATTGGTTTGTATCGGGTTGGTTTGGGTGTTCCGATGGAGTACTTTCACAAGAGGTATATTCAACAAATTAAAAATAGAAATATTGTTCGGAAAAATCATGATGAAGAGTTATTGTCCGCTTATATCCGATCGGTAACCAATATTCGAACAACCCCCAACGGGGTTTTTGGTGTGAAGATTCACACGAATCAATGGGTCGATCTTTGTCTGGTCAATGATCCCAACCAAAAGCAAACTCCTTCATATTATCGAAAACAACTAGAGAATGCCTTTGTACATCCACACTTTATATTTCTGTATCGAAAAGATATTCTTAGCCAAGCAATCTCACTGTATATCGCACAAGAGAGTCAGTCATGGTCTAGTGAAGTACCCGCGAAAAAATCAATAGAGTACGATTTTGCAAAGATAAAATTGTATCTGGATGCGACAATGAAAAATATAAAAATATGTCGCTCAATTCATCAGGTGACGACCTTTCCAAAGTTGAGTATGACATATGAAGATTTGGAAGCAGACTACTATGGATCGATTCAAAAGGTTGCTTCATTTTTGAATGAGGACATTATTTTGACGGAGGATATAGGGAGAAATACTTGTGAAAAACAAGGCAATCAACGCAATGAAGAATGGAAAGATAGATTTCTTTCCGATCTCAAAAAGAACAAGTAGTCTTGATAGATACGGTATTCATAGTCCTTTTCTGAACAAAAAATAGCTTATCATCGAAGGGATTGTAGATGTCGACTTGGTGTGCGAATACTTAATTTTGAAGTGCTATCATCATGAATACACAGACTCTATTGTGTATTTCATGCTACAATAGATGACAGATTCCCCACATCAATCGATACGCATATGTCTTTTTTTCTCTCTCTATTTTTCTCATGTACAAACCCTTCTCCAGATCTCTACTTCGATCCAGACCATATTCTGGATGTTGATTTAACCATACACAATGAAGATTGGGATGCATTGTGTAACCAAACCCGTACTTTCTTCTCTGAGTTTAGTGGGGACTGTATGTCTGCACCATTTGATGGTCCATACACGTATTTTCCAGCAGATATAACGATTGATGGAGAGAGTCTATCCAATATAGGTGTTCGAAAAAAAGGTTTTATTGGCTCTCAAAGTACAGTTAAGCCATCATTGAGAATCAATCTTGACGAGTATGTTGACGGTGCAGAACTATTTGATGTAGATAATGTTACGCTCAATAATGGAGTGCAAGATCCGTCTCGAATACGTCAATGTTTGGGCTATTATCTGTTTGAAAAATCCGGTTTGCCGGCTCCTCAGTGCAATTTTGCGAGGGTCTCCGTTAATGGCAGTACACCAACGATCTATATTCATGTAGAGCCGATCAAACGCTCATTTCTGCGAAATAATTTCGGTAATGATGATGGTGATCTCTACGAAGGGACCATCAGTGATTTTGACCCTATCCGTGTTCGAATGTTTGAGCCTAAAAATTCCGATACTGATGAATCGTTAAGTCCTATTTTAGAATTGATGAACCTATTGGAAAATGAGTCATCGGTATCTCTAGAGCAATTATCACAACACGTGCATGTAGATTCCTTCCTTACTTTTTGGGCAATGGAGGTTCTTACAGGACACTGGGATGGATATACGGGAACCAACAATAACAACTTTTACATATATCGAGATTCCGCAACCAAGCAGTTTTACTTTATTCCTTGGGGACTCGACGACGTATTTGATCCGGGAATCAATGAAGAAGAGGGCTATATATTTAGCTCTTCAGCTTTAACCAATGCAATTCTTAACTCGTCCGAGCTAAGCCCGATGTTTGAAGAAAAAATGATAGATCTATTGAATACGGTGTGGAATGAAGATGAACTTCTTGCAGAGATCGATCGTATGGAGCTATTATTATCCGATGAGCCGTATATGGAAGATCGTATAGAAGAGATGAATACTCTGCGTGATTACGTTTCCCAAAGACGATCTTATGTCGAGAGAGCGCTTCCTGCTCAGCCAACAGAACGCGGAAATCCCTATTGTATTCAACCAACCGGTAGTATTGAAGCGTCATTTGAAACAGTTTGGGGAACCAATGATGCGGAAAATGTGATGGAAGTGGGGGAGCTTGATATGTCTATATCGTGGCCAGATTGGACACCAGAGATCATCTATTCTGGAGCTGGTGTTGGATTTTCAGAAGAAGAGTCTCAAGCAGACAGCAGTCTTGTTTTGGCTGGGTATTCACAAGATGAAGTCTTGCTCTATCCCTATCTTGAATTTGATTCTGAACAGGCGAAGAATGGAGTCATTACCATCGATCAAGAATCGGCTTTTGGATCGGTGTACTACACGACGGAACAAATGGGGTACAGGTTTGAGCAGGCAGGGTTTTTGTATGGAGGAACCCTTTCTTTTGACTCCTTTGATACACTTGACGGAGCCTCTGTACGTGGTACACTCATCTCTGATATCTATACATGGCAAGAGATTCGTGAATAGAGTCTTCGACTAATCAAAATAGTAATCATAAATAATACGGACATCATTGCCAAGTTTTGGTGGATCTTCTTCAAAATAGACCGCATTTCGTTCAGATTCATAGTCCCAAGCATTTTGTGTTTCACCATCGATAATCACTTGAATAGAGCTTTCGATCGGTACCTTTTCCAAAGAGAAAAGAGGGTAAGATATGGTTGCATCTACCAATCGACTGATATCGGTTTGCCAATTGTCACAGATGGATAAATTTTCTCCCTCTGTTTCAGAGATCAAATCAGCGTAACCATGACCAGGTTCGACATCATCACATCCATCGGGGACAGGGCCAATAATACCGGAAAACATGACCTGTTCAAAGTCTTTTTTATGCGATGTGATCGCAGAGTAATACTCTTTCCAGTACGCAGGATTTCCGGAGTCCCATCCTGGAGAATTATCATCTTCGTCGGAAATGAATATTACATGAAGACGAGCCTCTTCTCTGATGAATCCTTCGTTACATCCTCCATCAGAAGATTCTTCTAGAGCCATTTGAACGTTATACAATCCCCACTCATCTACCAAGTCCTCTCCGGGAGGGGTGATAATTCCCTCAGCAAAGATATCGGAATAATTGGCTGTGTTGGCTTTAAGAACACCCCCAACCCCACATCCGTCGGGTCCTGTAACAGCGATTAACTGCCAGTCATCGGTGTACAGAACCAATTCTTCAATAAATTGAGAAACCTCTTCTCCAAGGGTTTGTAATTCTTGTGTCATTGAACCACTGGTATCGCCAAAAAACAAAATATCAACGCCGCTTCCTAATTCTAAGTCCCATGATTCTTGTTTCTCACGTACCGTGGAAGAAGTACCCACAGAAGAAGAAGAAGAGGAAAAACTTGTGTTTTCTTTTTCTTGGCAGCCCAAACATCCAGCAAGAATTCCAACAATGATTCTCTTTTTCATATTCTCTCCATTGAATCCTAATTGGTACATCATATCACAGTATATATACATTTTGAATGTTGTGTATCAGAATCAGATATTCAAGGACATATGTTCTTTGCAGTGTTCTATTTTATGATTTTTTTTTCTTTCGCTGTCGATATTCATAGCCCATCATGACAATAAAATTATCTGGCTTGGTTACGATAAATCGCTCCCACACAAATCGAAGACTGACGCGGTTTCTTTTATTGACCTTATACTTGCTGCCCACTCCAACTTGAAATTTGTCGCGAGCATCTGGAGTGAGATAATATTCCACAAAACCATTGGGGCGCCATCCTTTTGGAGCATCATACTCCCAAGCGACTTTGTGACGCATTCCGTATCGGACTTCGGTCTCATCTAATTCTTGTCGTGCTTGCAATCGCATGCGGTAACCTGCATCGATTTTTTTATTCAAAGACCAGTCTTTTTGAAGGTCCAGATGACCTCTTTGCGCAAGCTCAAGCGTATCATTTTTGGTTCGACGCCAGAATAATCGATAACCAGGAGCGACATCAAACCAAGGGATCCCTTTCCAGATGAATTCAAGCTCGGGTATGATGCTCTCAATCGCTGTCCCATTCTCTTCCAATCGGAGGTGCTGTGTGAATTTGATATGGGTTTTGGGTATAAGTTTTTTTCTATATCCCACTTTCATCCATATCTGTGTGTCGGCAAAGGCTGCAATTGATAAAAATAAAGCCAAAATCATGATTTGTTCTCGTGTATTGTCACATTCATCTTTACAATACCACGAACCATATCGATCGATTCAATACGATATTTTTGAATCGGAAGCCCTGTTCGAGTACGTAAATCTTCCAAAAAATGGGGGTTGTTCATAGGGTCAAGTCCATCGTACGTAATTTTTATCACTCTTCCATAGGAAAACCATCCTGTTTGTTCAATAGCAATGGTTATTGTAGCGATAAGAGTATTGACAAGAAGAACTTCCGAGAGACTTATCTTATCATTGACAACAGCATTGAGAATGCCAAGACCGATAACAACAAAAAGATAGGTTAAATTGTGTGTGCGAATCGCTTCTGTTCGATAGCGTAGTATGCCAAATACAGCGAACAAACCCAGTGCGAAACCCAGATCGATGGGAACTTGCCGAAGGGTATAGCAAAGCATAAATGTGATTAGATTGAGCATCACATAGGTGAAAATATACTCATTCTTACCGTACTTTCTCATGTAGCTGCCGAGTATGATGATTCCGGTAAAAAATAGGTCTATACCAATACGCAATAACAGCTCAATAATCCCTTGCATATTGACTAAATCTGGATGTAGACCTAAAAAATCGGTCATGAATTCTCCTTGAACTGTGCTCCTTCTCTTTTGGATAGCGAATAAATGCTAATGTTCCAACAGTTCAAAAGTATCAATACAGAAGGTTTTGATCAAGAACTTTCCCAATTTCTCCAATCTTTATCGAAC
>NYTD01000092.1 GCA_002683315.1 Deltaproteobacteria bacterium
ACGTGATTTTGGTTGGGGAGATGAGAGACCAAGAAACGATTTCTGCGGCATTAACAGCAGCAGAGACCGGTCATTTGGTCTTTGCTACGCTTCATACCAATGATGCAGTGCAGACAATTGATAGAATTATTGATGTCTTTTCAGCGCATCAGCAGTCTCAAATACGAACGCAGCTGGCAGCATCGTTGCAGGCCGTTGTGTCGCAGAGGCTCGTTTTGGGTAGTGCAGGTAAGAGGCATGTGGCATTTGAGGTTATGGTCGGAAGTATTGCCATATGCAACTTAATTCGCGAGAATAAGATGCATCAAGCATTGGGTATGATGGAAGCTTCCAAGAGTATGGGGATGATCACAATGGATGCCAGTATTCACAAACTTTTTTTGGATGGGATTATCAGCAAGGAAGAAGCTCTTCGTTATATGAAGAATCCAAAGACAATTGCTCTTATTGATCGTGGGTAATATTACTTGCTCGGCGTAGCAATTTGCTTCAGCCGTTCAAGATTTTGAATTACGATTCCTTCTCTTTTGGTGTCGACGAGATTTGAGCGTTTCCACTTGGTCATAAGACGCGTGGTCGTTTCTGCACGACATCCTATAAACTCGGCAAGTTCTCCTCTTGTGAGCCGAATAGGAATGAAAATTCCTCGGCCATCGAAAATACCCAGCTGTTCACCAAGTCGAAGTAACGTAGATGCGAGACGAGCCTCAACAGGTCCGTCAAGAAGCTCTTCCATTCTTTTTAATGTTTGTCGAAGCCTTTTGTTCGACAGCTCAATCAAAGACAGTGCGATTTCTTTTTCTTGTAATAAAGAGGTGATATCCTTTTGTGGAATGCGGAAGCCCTTTCCAGAAACAATCGCAGTACATGTTGAGGTACGTACACTATCGCTGTTTATGGCTTCCTCTCCAATAATCGACCCCCTGTTTAGCAGACCAAGAATGGTTTGGCCTCCACCAGGCCATTGTCGCTGGAGTTTGAGGACTCCCGTAGAAACAACAACCATAAAACTTGCTTTGTTGTTTTGGTTCCACAAAATATCGCCGTTTTGAAATGTAAAGGTCTCACCTTTTTGTGAGAGTTTAAAAGGCAATGAAGTTGTATCAAAGCTTTTCATGTGTACTCCGGAGTATTTCAAAACAAAAAAGAGTAGGTTTTGAATGGTATGTAATCATTTATCTCAAATGTGGGTGTTTGTTCGAAATCTTATTGAATAAATTTTGAAATTACTCTAGAATACGCCAGATCTACGAAACAACGTTGTATGCTTTTGATCTAGATCAGGGATTCTGTCATCAAAAAGTCTTGTTCAGATTGTACTTTATTCCCCACTTCTGATCCGGATGATGAAATAAGATATCGATTTGATTTGCCTCCTTTCTAATGATCATCTCATTAATATGATAGTGTTTTCGAAACGCTGCTCGAACGAGTTGTTGTTCTTTTTCACTGCATCCGGCATCAAAACGAATCATGACTCTTTTGGGCGTTGGTGTATCGCAAAGCCATTGTGCAAATATATGGATAGAATCTTTGTAGGCTTGATGTGTTTTGTGTGGGAGTTTCAAAACAAATGGCGTGTCTTTTTGTGGATCAAATGCTATTTTTCCACCTCTTGGGAATGTAAGTGACAACGCACTACTCGACAGCTTCTCTTTCCACTCGCTTGCCACAGATTCATCAAAGATAGGTGCTTTTGGTTCGGATTGTGCTCTGGGTTGAGTCTGTGTTCTGGGTTTGGGCTGTGGTCTACTAGACCGAGAAGGCGTGGTAGGATTTTTCTTGGATTTTCTAAGAAAGAGAATGACTCCCAAGGTCAAAAAGATGCTCCATATTGAAACAGGTGATTTTTGATTCCACTCTATAAATGTGATGTTCCATGTCTCTGATGAAGGGTGCTGTTGTACGTACCATGCTCCATAAGACAGAATGAAGAACAGGAGAGAGATGAGTTTCATGATTCTTCCATATGTTGTGCGATACAATTGTGTATCGATTTTGGTTTTCTCATGTTCACATATTACAAAATCGGATACATAGTAGCCAATTTTCTATATTAGGAGTGTTTTCATGTCTGTAGAAAATATGAAAAAATCGTTTCACGAGCAATTAGTACAGTGTGCTTCGCTTGAAGAGCTTGAACAGCTCAAACGGGATTACTTAGGAAAAAAGGGTGTGATACGTCTTTCGTTGTCTAAAATGGGAAGCATTCCTCCTCAAGAAAGAAAGCCCTTTGCTATTGCGCTTAATAAATTAAAAGCCTACATCGAACAACAAATCACAGGAGAGATCGAAAAAGAGCAAAATCGTCTTCTACATGCTCGATTAGAAAAAGAATGGTTGGATATGTCTCTTCCTGGAATCAATACCAAAAGAGGGGCTCGACATCCTCTTAATGAAGTGGAAAGAAGATGTCTTGCTGTCCTGAGGCAACTTGGATTCTCACTGGTAGATGGACCAGAAGTGGAAGATGCATTCCACAATTTTGATGCTCTAAACATTCCCGAACATCATCCTGCTCGCGATATGCAAGATACATTTTGGCTAGATGGAGGATTGTTGTTGCGTTCTCATACAACAACTGTCCAAGCTCGTGTCCTGGGATCGAATCCTTCCTTACCACTGCGCGTCGCATCGATGGGAAGGGTATATCGAAATGAAGCGGTTGATGCGACTCACCTAGCTATGTTTCATCAACTGGAAGGTATATGGGTGGATAAGGGTCTGAATTTTGCTCATTTAAAAGGAACCTTGGCATTCATCGCAAGGTCATTATATGGTGATAGTCCAATACGATTCAAGCCGAAGTTTTATCCATATACAGAGCCTTCAGTAGGAGTAGATCTGCAATGTTCTCTTTGCTGTGGAGGAGGGTGTTCTTCATGTCATGGTGCTGGTTGGGTTACGATTTTGGGTGCCGGAATGATTCATCCCAAAGTCTTTGAAACATTTGGGTTTGATCCGAACGAAGTTTCGGGTATCGCTTTTGGTCTGGGTACAACAAGGATGGCATCCCAGCTTGTAAATGCTCCCACACTTCGTCCAATGTACGATCAAGACCTTTCTCTTCTTCATGCTATACACCGAGGATTGTAATGAATATATCAACACGTGTACTGCGAAAATACATTTCTTGCCCCGAATCTGAGACAGAACTGCGTCATTTATTCGATGATGTGGGGATCGAAGTGAAAAAATCACAAGATGAAGTATTCTCTGTTGAGCTTCTGGCCAATCGTGGGGATCACTATTGTTATGCTGGAATTGCACGAGAAATTTCAGGAAGACTTGGAGGGTCTGTATGTCATCCTCAAATCAGCGAAATGATCGTGGGAGAAGACGGTCCCAAAGTATCTATTGAGACGGACTTATGCCTTATCTATACTGCAACATACTTAGAGACCCAAGAACCAAAAGATCTTTCTGAAGAGAGTCTTGAGCCTCTTAAAGCAGCAGAGATTCATAGTTTGGGCGCTCCGATTGATGCAACGAATCTGTCGAACATGGAATTTGGGCAGCCTACGCACGTTTTTGATGCAGATACGATTCAAGGCACAATCCGAGTTCGACTTACCAAACAAGGAGAACGAGCTTGGCCTTTATTCTTTGAGGATAAAATCACACTCCCCGCTGGAATTATGGTCATTTCTGATGATGAGAAAATTCTTGCGATAGCGGGAGTTATTGGATGTGAAGAATCGAAAACAACACCAAATACACGACGAATCATTTTGGAGTCGGCATGTTTTGATCCCGTGCATGTTCGCAAAACAAGTCGGGCTCTTTCTATTCATACCACATCAGTAGCACGATTTGAGCGAGGCTCTGATCCTTCTCTTCCTCTTGGTGGAGCGGGGAGAGTGACCTTTCTTCTTGAGTCTTGTGGATGGAACCGAGTGGGAAATACAAGTATGAAGGGGTCTTGGGAAAATCCCAATCGAACCATTGCCTTACGAGTTGAAAATGTGAACACATTTCTTCAGACAGATTGTCAAACAGAAGAGATAGAAGAAAGACTGTCAAGATATGGCTTTTCTTCGGTGCGGAATGGTTCACAACTTGATGTCTTGGTACCTCCACATCGTTTGTGGGATGTGGAGTATGTTTCGGATCTATATGAAGAGATCGCGAAATCGATAGGCTATAATAATACTCCGATCTCTCTTCCGATGATTGAACGTGGGGAACTTCCTTCTGCAGAGCAGTTGCGAAAGGAGCAAATAGAAGAATTGCTACTTGGTATGGGTTTCTTTGAGGTGATTACGGATGGTTTTTACGGTTCAGGACTGCTTTCTCAATTAAATTTATCCCCAGAGCATCCCCTACAATCACATGTATCTACTCAAAATGCTTTGGATAGAGGATACTCTTTATTGAAAAATAATGCCTTTCTTCACGCCGTATCCGCTGTGTCCAAAAATATAAAACGTCATATTTTTGATGTAAAAATATTCGAATGGACACGCTACTTTCTACCCAATACAAAAGCGAAAAATGGAGTGTGCACGGAAAAGCCGGTTTTGTGGGGGGCTGTGTGTGGTAAAGAGCGTCCTGGCTTGTGGACGCAAGACAAACATAAAAGCGATTTATTTTTTTTAAAAGGTATTATTGAGGAGTTCGCCAATGAATATCGTCTTCCTCTACATCTCACAGAAAAGAGTATCGACCATCCCTTATATTCCTCTTTACATCCTTATCGACAAGCTCAGATCTCACTTCGTGGTTCAGTAGTCGGAATCGTTGGAGAGATTCATCCAGAAGTGGCGCAGCGTTTTAAAATAAAAAAACAACGCCCGTGTTATTTTGAAATTGATGTTGATGCCCTGTATGCTAAGAGTGATCCGCTAGAATACAAGATACCGAACGCAATTCAGCCGCTAAAAAGAACCATATCATTTGCACTGCCTCATGGGTTTTCCTCCCAAAAAGTACAGGACTGTGTGCAGGCTGTTTGTGACTGGTATCGGGTGGTTGATTTATTCCCATTTCAAGAAGATGGTCATTCTTGGTCTTCTGTAACGTTCGAACTCTCCTTTGAAAATCCAAATGGAAACGTGAGTGCAGACGCCGTGAATACAACGTTACAAGAGTTGATAGCTCAAGTGAATACAAAATACGGTTCTGAGGGAGTATACCATCGTTAGGTATTGAAATTGAGCATATCTTGATAGCGAACCCATTGTGTTTTGTCTTGAAATCGTATTAGGCCCTCAAGTGTGTCAGATACAGTGCTTAATGCAGTAGGACCAAAGATGAGTCCTTCGTGAAGAAGAAACCAAGAACGCTTGTCTTTTGCAGTTTGGTATATCGTAGATGTCTTGTGAAGCTCTTCTTGATAGGCTTGTTTTTCTTCTTCATCCCATACTCCATTTTGATTGGCATCCCATACAATCAATAGATCGCATTTTTGACGTTGTTGAGCCTGTTCTTCTAACTCTGTTTCGATTTGCGAGAGAAGAGCGATCTCTCTTGTTTTTTCTTCTTCTTTTAGCTTTTGATGTGCTTTTTGTAATGTTTTGAGCATGTATGCTTCACGCCATCGTGAAGGGAGTAGATTGAGCTTTTTCAAGAGGAACGGAGTAACAAAGCTTGTTCCTGGAATAGGGAGAATGGCATTGGCTCCAGCAATGATACTGGCAGGAAAGACACGAAAAAAATCTTTTAGTTGCTGGCGAATGAATAATTGTTCGTCTTCACGTAGGCTGTCTTTTCCTTCCTTTCTTGCTTTTTTGATAAGTTTGATGAATTCTTTACTCTCCTTCATCTCTCCACGAACACGCTTCCAATTCTGTACAAAGATATTAATCGCCTTTTTGTGTACGGGAATTTTGGTTGATTCTACGGCGAGTGCCAGGTGCGACATCTCTTCTATCTCAACTCCTTGTTCTTTTAGAGTTGCAAACAGGATACGTAATTTTTCTTCAGTACTTCGTTCCATTTATGGTTCCAAAATAGGGATATATAGTCTGTTCTTGCGCTGGTCGAATTCTCCAGACGTACCAAGTAATTCTTCATACTCTTCTTTGGTGGCTTTAGACATATTCATATGAATAACCAATAGACGAAATCCATCATTCCACAGTTGGATTTTATGTTTATTTTTTATGATACGTCCTTTACCTTTTTCTGCCATTCCTTCTAATGCAAGAAGATAAGAATTCCTTTGGTAATACAGGCGATGAATATGAGGGCGGACACTATCTTGACCAGGACCTCCGATGATCTTTTGTTTGTGATTACGCTGTTGAACATAGGTTTTTTCACTTGCTATGAGTGGTACGTCGATGATTCCTCCAGGATATTTTTGGCTGTATTTCAAATATGATTGGTCGATGGCATGTCGACTGGTATTGGTATTTTTTGACGTAGGGACATGTTGGATTAGAGCATGATAGAGCGTTGTGGAAAACAATACAATAAGTCCTCCTCGAAGAGCGAAAGAGCGAATCTTATTAAGGATAGCATGTGTGCCCATACCGATTATCATGAGTGAAATAAGTAATGGAGCAACCATCATTCGATGAGGTACGGTGCAACGTGGTAATGGAGGGAAAATGCTATGAAGAAAGGCGTATCCAGTGGGAAACCATACTCCATGTTGAAATACGATAGCCCCCTCAATGGGAATGGTGATTGCAAGTACCACAAAGAGAAGAGAACGAAGCCGGTTTGGTACAAATAATGCTGCGATAATTGCTGTGATAAGAATAAAAGAAGGAAAATAAAGCGTGCTTAATGTAGCGGATATATCAGCAAAATTCTGAATATATTGCCACTTTTGGATCGGGATGCTGACAAGCCCAAAATCTATCTCATCTGCAGGAGGGCGTCTGAGCCGTGCAAATTGCATACCTCCACTTCCGAAAATAAAGTCTTTGGACACACGCCATGTTGTCATTAACACCAGTGTGACGGCACCAGTACCAAGGGCTATAAATTTAGGGAGACTACGTATACGATATTTTCCATAGAGCAGATACAGTACAATACCGCAAAATCCAATCGCTGCACCAGAGAACCAGTATACAAGACAAGCTCCAGCGAGTGCCCCTCCTCCCAGAAAACTCCATATCCATCCCTTTCCCTGAGCTATTTTGGTCATACTCCATAAATACATAGCGTGAAAAAATAGATGAACTTGTGTGGGGCGTCCTTGGTATATCTCTTCAATGCTAAAGGGGTTTAGTACAACAAAAGACATGAGTAAAAGCGCGATAAGAATCGGAGTTTTCCATGCTCGTAAAAGAACATAGGTTGCGATTTGACTGATTATTATTGTACATAGAACATGTGCGTTGTAGAATTGTGGTTCTCCAATGGTACTCATAAGTGGCCAACTTAAAGCCGCATCAGCCCAGGCAAATCCAGTGTTCATTCCAAGATCAAATCCAACAGGGGCATAGATGTCGGATAAGACAGTCTGTTGCTGTCCTTCAAAAATAGAACGGGCATTGGAGAAAATCCACAAAGTACCGATTAAGTCAACTCCACCACCAATTAATAGACCTTGTCCATCTTCCCGAAATAAGATTTTTTCCAAGGCTTCAGAAAAAGAGGCGACTGGACCTGACAAAGTCCAAAAGACAGGTTGTACAAATAGCCAGCAGCTATACAGCGACCATAATATTACGATTACCGTCTCAACTAGGATTGTTATGATTCGTTTCGACACAGAATGAAGTAGTGGCCAAGAGGTTTGTCTTTTTTATAGGCGGCACCGATTGTGACATGTGAAGAGACACGCCGCATGAAATCACGTGTTTGATGATACACGAGAAACTGCAAACCTTGGTTGTTTTTTTTGATTCGCGGCCATCCCTCCACAACTGGTTCATCGGGAACCTCAAAATAATCAATGACAATACTTCCCAGATTTTGCCATTCAGTGGGGCACGGCTTGGCAACAAAATAACCAGGTCCGATCAAAGGACGAGTCATACCTTCGTTATATCCGTATAAGACATTTTCCCTTTTGTCTGGACGACAAAATCTTTTTTCAAAGAGTTTGAGAGCATTGGGAAGGGGAAGTGTATTTCTACCGTAATGAATCACTTCTACGTTGGGGGTTTTTGTTGGAACAAAAGCCTCCAGATGTAATGGTTCATTGGTTTTGGCTTGTTGATAGAGCCATTCTTGATTTTGTCGACTGAGTGTTCTTGTTTCAGCGAGTCGTTTTGTGTGCGATAAAGAGTCTAGAAACGAGGCAATTTTTAATATTTCTGCCTCGTTTTGAATCATTTTCAAAAGCGACATAATCCAACCATGTTAAACGTACTTAATTAAAATAGCCTTTTGACCGAAAAATAACGAGATTTTATTTCCATTGGAGTATATATGCCAAAAATTTCCCTTTGTATGATTGTAAAAAATGAAGAAGAGATGCTACCAGAGTGTCTTGAATCCATTGATGGACTTGTGGACGAGATCGTTCTTGTCGATACAGGAAGCACCGACCGAACCATAGAAATAGCACAAGAGTATGGTGCGAAGATCCATCATTTTCCTTGGATTAATGATTTTTCTGCAGCTCGGAATGAAGCGGCAAAGCATGCTACAGGCGACTTTTTTTTGATTCTCGATGCAGATGAGCGTCTATACGAGTTTGATAGAACCGCATTTGATCAAGCGATGGAATGTAATGATTTCAATATTGGCCTGATATCCCTACATCAGGCTTTGTCTCGTACCTCCGGTCTTGATGATGTTGTTTGTGGTGATGCAAGAAGAGGTTCTCCGATTTTACTCCCTCGATTTCTCAAGAATACTCCAGATTTTCGCTATGAAGGAGTGGTTCATGAGCAGCCCACATATGATGGTGAATTCTCATTCCGTGTTGTAGAAGCAAATATCGTTCATCATGGTGCAGATGATGATTGGAGAGAGCAACGAGCAAAGAAGGAGAGAAATCTTGAGTTATTGCTATCAAGTGTTGATTCCTATGGTGATATGGCTATTTATTGGTCATATCTAGCCTCAGAGCTTGAGGGGGCAAATAGAAACACAGAAATGCGAGAAGCGATTCGAAAAGGTTGGGAAGTGGTAGAGAAGAATATTGAGGAAGGAAAATTTGCAGCAGATAGTGCAATTGCCTGTTTATACCCTTCTTTACTCATCTGCGAAGGAAATGTGAAAGAAGGTCTTGAAGCTTTGTCTTTGGTGATAGGGCGAAAGATGCCACCCTCTTTGATCAATCCAAATCTTTTGTACTCGGCGGCATATTCTCTTTCGATTATTGAATTGCCTGCGGCAGAGCGCGATAACATCTTCTCATTGATTGCAGATATCGCTCAATCTTGTATGGATATGAGAAATGAAGCATTTCTAGAGGAAATCCTCCCAGGAGTTGTTTCATGGAAGTCAAGAGAGCTTCTCGGACATGCGCAGCTTCGATTGCGTCGATATGAAGAAGCACGTGCAACGTTTGCTGCGCTAAAAGAAGAAAAGCCAGATAGAATTAGTACAGACTATTGGATTGTGGAGAGTTATCTGGATGAAGGCTCTCAAGAGTCTATTCAAGAAGGCTTGCGTCTTTTGCTTCCACTATTAGAAAAAACACAAGATCCAGACCCGTGGGTTTTGGGTTCTTCTGCATTTTTGGCGCTGGAAATGGTTGACGATGCTCGCGTGTATTGGGAAAATGCAATTATGCGTTCTCGAATAGGTTTTCATGCGCAACATCGATACAGAATGCTCAACTCGATAGAGTGTATGTTCCGTCTTTTAGAAGGAGACCCTCAAGCAGGAAAAGGGGTATATGGAGTCTTGGGAGCGATTGTCTCTCGTCGTCCTCTGCAAAGCAATACACCGGTTCCTAAATTTATAATTCAGCAAGTCCTTGAACAGTTTGTACAACGAAATCGTTTTGATCTTATAGAGCCAATGTTGGAGGCTCGTGCAGAGCAAATTCTTCCTGGTATTTCATCTGTTGTTGTCGATACAGCGCAAGAACTTGGCGTTGAAATTTTTGATGACGGACAAAGAATACCGATCTTTATTCATACTGCGAACCCAACTCTTCTCAAAGAGATATTGTCTCAACATCCGAACTTGATGTGTTTTGATAATTTTACATATCACCAAACTCTTTGTGATTCTTTATACGATAAAAAGGAAGATGATGGAGATGACTTCTTTGACGATACCTTCTCATGGTTGGAGGATGATAACCTTTGGGAAGACGATATGGTTCTAGAAGATGATGTTCTTATTGAAGGGATTGAGAAATGTCTCTCTCATTTTATATCCAGTCTTATTCCAGAGAAAAAACACTTCGTCTGTATTCTTGACAACAATGCTCGTTATTTCCATGCTCTTTCCAAGATTTATCCCAGAGCAAAGCTTTTGAATTTTATTTCCGATCCCCGGACGTATCTCCATACCAAGAATCCCCAAACTGAAATAGAAGCGAAAGATGCATTGAGAGGATGGGTAGAAGATCTTTCTTCTGTTCGAGCTCAATGCGAGCGTTTGGAAGATAATTATTTTGAAAGTACAGAACCCATGTTGAAAAAGTATACCAATGAAGAATTGGGACGATTATTTGCATTCTTGGGACAAACTTGGGAAGAAGGTGTCGCTAAAAATGTAGAAGAAGCTGAATTTACATATTCTTGGGATGGATTGTCAGAAGAGTATCTTCATCTGGTTGATGTAGAACTTTCATCTGTCATGAAGACATTAGGATTTGTAGAATAAAGGATTCTGATTTTCATTTCGATATAAAATTATACGTCTCCATCATCTGTGAGGCGTATTTTTTTTGCTTGTCTTTACTTCTGCGTTAGCCCTTGGGGAAGCTATAGGAGTTTGATTATGGATGGGTATTATGATCCAGTTGTACTACAGGTTTTAGATAAACCAGTCGCTATTTTGGGGGTTTGGGGTTCTTGTATCCCAGATGTGGCAGCACATATTTCCAGCTACACAGGGATTCCTTTTGTCGATATAGAGAGACATATGGAGCATTCCTATGGTGCTTCTTTGAGTTTTTTACGAGGGAACCCGGAGAAGATTCTAGAGTTAGAACGCCAGTCTTTGAAACAAGTATTATCTGTACGACCCTATCCAATTATTGCTCTGCGTCCAGAGACAATGTGGGATGAACGATGTTCTCAATTGTTACGTACAAGTACAACAGCATATATTCAGGTCGACTTTTTGATAGCACAGGAGAGAATTCTAGAATGGTGTAAAAAAAAGAATTACACGCGACTTCTAAATTTACAAGGGATCGACCCAAGAAGTACGTTGGATTTTCAGGATTTGGTTGCGCGCAGTGAAAAGAAATATGAAGATGTCGACATTGTTGTACAAGCGAAGCGTCATCATCCTCGTCATATTGCTCAAGATACTGTACAGATATTATTTGGCTAGGCTTTCTTTTGTCTCTCTTCTACAACTTGAAGTTGTGGAGTCTCTTCCATAAGCTCGGTGTGTACAAAGGTTTGTACGGCTTTCTGAATGTGATAAAACAGAGCATCACGCTGTTGATCACTGAGGTTCATATTTTGATGAACCAATAAGACCTTGAGTTTTTGTTCTTCTTTGGAGGGAGTTATGAGCGAAGAACGGGAGGGGAAGAACAATGAATAGAGTCGTTTTAACATTGGTATTCTCCTTGTGGGTCGGGTGGATGGATGGTTGTGGCTGTCATATCGATTCCATTGATACATATATTTTTTTGACTCACTAAATAGTCTATCACAATCTTATATGGATCCGACTATAGATTTCTTTGTATACTTCGCACAAACATGAAAAAACATAAGTCATGATTGATGTTTTTTATAAAAAAAATCTAGAGGGAAGATATTGCTACATTCTAGAGTTAATGTTGCGTGTTGGACGATGCCTAAAAATTACGATAGTGTTATGTCGATCCGGAGAATGAATGCGAAAAAGAAGAGAGATAGAAGTTTTTTTTCAACGTGTTGTACGTTCCGCACAATTAAACTCTTTGGGTGCTGGAATAAGTTTATTGTGGAGCATGCTATTGTTGGGCATATTTTTTTGCACAATATCCATAAATTCAAATTTCTCCAAAGAGCATGCCATTTTTGTTTTGGTCTCTTTTTCTCTTCTTTCTTTATGTTCTTTTTTGTGGGCTCTTCGTCACTGGTTTCGGAACCAAAGTCAAAAGATGTATGCCCAAAAGGTAGAGCATCAAATACCTGAGTTGCGTGGTAGTTTGTTGTGTGCGCTAGAGATTCCATCCCAAGCAGATTCTGGGCGTATTCATGAGAGAATTGTAGAGAGAGCACACCACAGTATACAATCTCTATCGGTATCATCGTTAGCCCCCAAAAAGACGCTTGTTCGTTCTTTGTTTTTTCTATCTTCTTCTTTTCTGGCTCTTTTGATTCTTCAATTTCTTTTGCCTTTGTCATCGCTGGATGCTTTGGCCTCTCTTGTTGAGAAACCAGAAGTGACAGAAAGCATAGTAGAGAAGCAAAGTATCTTTCAAGAAGTAAAGATTGCCGATATCACCCTTCATTATGAATTTCCTGAGTATACAAAACAAGATCCAATCACAGTACAAAATTCAGACGGAACCATTCATGCACCTATTAATTCCAAGGTACGCATTCAAGCGAGAGTAAAAGAAGAATTTCGTTCTGTATTTTTACAGGTTCATGACAGTCCTCCTATTCCGGCAGAATTGAATAATCGTTTTTTTATTACAACAGAATTGGTCATTGACAAGCCCGGAACATGGAGGCTTCTCTTTGAGAAAGAAGGTGTAAAAGCTTCTTCAGAAGAGTTTCAAATAGAGGTTGACGGAGATAATCCTCCTGTCGTTACACTGGAAACAACCCCTCCAGAAACGCTTGCAAACAATCAAAGTTTGAATATTCGCTGGTCAGCACAAGACGACTATGGTTTGAAAAAAATAATACTAGAGTATGAGGTAAATGGAAAACAAAAAACAAAGTCGATTCGAGACTTTCGAAGAACCAAAACCAAATACAATGGACGCATGGCTTACACCCCCAAACGCTTGGGGCTCAAATCTGGCGATCGTGTAGAACTGAGGATTGTCGCATATGATGGTCAGCCGGCAAGTGAAGAAGAGGCGAAAAATGATGAATTCGCACATATTGGGAAAAGAGGAGAGTCTGCAACGATATCTTTTCAAGTTGTAGGACCTAAATTAGAAGGAGAACGTCTTGTTCTCGCCAATCAAGACTTTCTTGCAGCTATGATTCCAGCTCTGGCCGATTTTTTGATAGAACCCGTTCCGCCATCTTCTACAGACGCGGGGATGATAACTTGGGCTTCTTCGGTACAAAAAAGATTCATCCCTCTTCAAGAGGCAACCAAAAAGCATTGGGGGAATGAAATCGCTACAGATTATACAGCAGAATTGGTTTTACAAGTCTTGGATACATCCAATCGTATCATGCGATTTGTGCGAACGACATATCATGAAAAGAAATTAGGTCGCGTAAAGAAACAAGATAGAGAAACATTTATAGAGCTTCACGAACAGCAGATCGTAGATTTAGAAAAAGCGATTTATTTGATCGACCGAATGTTGCGTATGACGCATTTTCAGCTTTTGCTTACTGCGTCGGAAGAAGCGATGGAGCATACGCAAAAAATCGACGAACTTCTAAGCAAAGAAGATATTACTCGTCAGACAAAGAAAAATCGTATGACGAGATTGGAGCGTGCTCTAAAAGAGATGGACAAAGCAGTCAAAGGAATTTCGGACGGATCGATGAAGCAGTTTGTGGTGTTATATCGTCAACAAATAGATAATTTATGGACGGAGATGTCTCAAAGAGATGCAGAGTTAGACGATGATCAATATGATGTTTTGCTTCAAGAATTAACGGAAAGTGTCTTTGAGTTACATGAAGGAATTCAAGAGCAACTTCGCCGTCAAAAAAATGACGAAGAAAAAAAGAAAGAAGAATTTAAAAAGTTAATAGAAGAGCTAAAAAAGCAAAAGAATGATCAGCTCGATCTGTCACAAGAACTCGAAGATACTCGGAAAAAATTTGATACAACTGCACAAGAACGTGTGCAGATGTGGAAGCAGCTTCAACATCTTGCAGATGATGCCCAAGCAGGATCTGAACAGCTCAAAAGAGAACTTGGAGGCGGTGAAGGGTACCGTTCAGGTAGCATTCGTCAATACGAAAAACAATCCAGAGCACTGCGTGATCTGCAAAATGCAATCAAGGCGAGGGATTATGAGCAGTCTTTCCGTGAACTTTCGATGGCCATGCGGATGAACCGATCAGTACAAAGCCAAAATTACACTGAAAAAAATCGTGAGAGAATGGA
>NYTD01000093.1 GCA_002683315.1 Deltaproteobacteria bacterium
ATATTCATTGTGAAACTTGGAGAATGGCTTGAGAATAGGGCTGGATGTTTCCGTTGATCCAATCTAAAGTGGAGGTTGTTTCATCTTGAAGGATTGTGCTGCGAGCAAAGGCAAGCGAATACGAGGAAACAATGGAAAATCCCAGGTCTACATCAAGTGTAGAGCATTGCCCAAGAGCAAATGTTTGATGACAGCCTCCCTCAAGACTCAGCCAACGAAAATCCAATTCGCTCATCGCTTCCCAATGGTTTTGAGCTGATTCGTGGCCATCTTCCGTGCCCGATAAAAATAAAATTGGTACTTCTACACTTTGATGACCGGTGTCACCAAAGAAAGATTGTCGGATTGTTCCCGCCATAGGAATGATGGCTTGAATTCTTGGTTCATGTAGGTCACCCGAAAGAAATATCTCTTTTTCTGTATCAGAGCAGCGTATTGATTCATCTTCCAATCCCACTCCTGTATCACAAAAGGAATCTGTTTGGGTAAAAGAAGCACCAGAGACACTCCAGGCACTGTATCCAGCCCCAAAGCTATGACCACTCATAAGTACATTGTCTGATTGAACTTTGGGGAACGAATCCATATTATCAAGAACATTGATACTTTCTTGAAGGTCAAGAGAACGATGAATATAGTGTGCGACAGGTAGTGGAGATTCATGATCTCCAAGTAGATTATCGGTATGATTGGGAGCGATAGAGATCCATCCATGTGAGGCGAAATGACGCATTAATGTGGATGAAGTCGTGCCCCACCCTCGATATCCATGAGAGTGGAGATGAATCGGATAGCCTTTTTCATATATGGATGTTGCGATGGACGCATCTTCAAATACGAGTGGATCTAAACCATATAGATATTGTCCTTCTTCACCGGATGTGTCATCTGTAGGATACCACACATCAATTACGATGATTCGATTTGGTTGATCTTCGATGGGTGTGTATTCATGTGTATATTGAATGTGCCCAACAGAAAACGGACCGGATGTTGTTATATCGTAATCGATCCAAGGTGGAGAAGCATCTATTTGTGGAGTGGGTTTTTGGCTACACGCCCAAAAAATCAAGAGCATGAAATAAACCTCCTTGAGAAACTCTTTTTTTGCGTATGGTATGTGGTACACGAAACTTTATTTTATGTTAAATAAGTATATATAAATGAGGGAATTACATGTTGTGGTTTTTTGTGTCGTGTGCGCTTGTTTCAGAAGAAGATTTTTCAAAGAGGCTTGATCCTGATGGTGATGGCTTGGATCTTGCCACAGACTGTGATAGTACCAAAGCTCAAATAGGAGAAGCTCAAGAGTGGTTCTTTGATGAAGATGGTGATGGCTATGGAGATGCGAGTCTCTCGGATTTTTTTTGCAAAACACCTGAGACTGGATGGGTATTAAGCAATACAGATTGCGACGATAGCAATGCGGCGATTAATATTACCGCTCCTGAAGTGTGTGATGGAGTAGACAATAATTGTGATGGTGCAATCGATGACGTTTTGTCAGATTCATCACAAGATTTAGGAGGAACACTCTACTACTTAGATGATGATGCCGATGGGTATGGTGATGATGTGCAGGTGGTGCAAGCATGTACACAACCGACTGGATATGTAGATATAGCTGGAGATTGTGATGATACTTCTTCCCAGACGTATCCGCAAGCCCAAGAAATGTGTGACAACCTAGACAATAATTGTGATGGCTTAATTGATAACGATGCCGAAATCCCAATGTATCTTGATATGGATGGAGATGGATATACGACTTCGTTAGAGCCTGATTATCTTTGCCCTTCGTATCTTGAACAGGGGTACACGGAAGAGAAGAAAAGTTTGGTTGATTGCGATGATTCCACTTCTGATATCTTCCCCGGTCAAGAAGAGATCTGTGATGGGATTGATAACAATTGTGATTTTCTTGTCGATGAAGGATTGGTAGCCAACATCTTTGTGGATGGAGATGGTGATGGATTTGGTTTTGGAAACTCTGTACAAGAGTGCATCAACCCAGATGGTAGTGCGCCAGAAGGATATTCTCTTGTGGCTGGAGATTGTGATGATGCAGATGGAGCAGTGAATCCGGATGCAGAAGAGATCTGTGATGTAATTGTCGACAATGATTGTGATGGACTAATTGATGAAGGAGTAAAAATCACCTATTTTGTTGATGCCGATGGCGATGGGTACGGAAACACGCAAGATGCCTTCCAAAGTTGTCCAAGTTCTCAATATACAGCACAATCTGGGGATTGTAATGATGCAGATACGACGGTATATCCCGGTGCGTCCGAGCTTTGCGATGGAATAGACAACAATTGTAATGGTAGTCTTCTCTCCGATGAAGAAGACTCAGATCAAGATGGATTTGTTGTTTGTACCATTGATCCAGGTGGCTGGGATGGATTCAGTCAAATTACTGGAGGAGAGGATTGTGATGATCAAAGTTCGGTTACATATCCAGGTGCGGCGCTGTATGATTCGATGACCGCATGTCTCAAGGATGCTGACGGTGATGGTTTTGCACCTGATTCAGAAGGCGGTACAGATTGTGATGATACAGAGGTTTATATATACCCAGGGTCCACCGAAGTGGCTGCTGATGGTATAGACCAAGATTGCGATGGATTGGAGGCATGTCCCGCTGATGCCGATGGAGATGGCTTTGAGAGTATGACCAATGTGACGTTATCCACCAACCTTACGTGTGGAATTGTGGGATTAGAAGACTGTGATGACAATAACGCACAGGTTTATCCCAATGCACCTGAGTTTTACAGTACCGTCGACTATAACTGTGATGGGATGGAAAATGTAGATGATAGTTGTTTTTCCATTGATGTTGATGGTGTCTACTTTTTGATCTGTTCTCAAGGTATTCCGTGGAGCACTGCTCAATCTAGATGTAATAGTGCAGGATATGATTTTGCGTCAATTATGGATTCCAATGAAAACTACGAGGTGACCAGCATGGTAGGAATGCGTGGGGCTTGGATGGGATACTATGATTCAGATGGAAGTATTAGCGTTTGTGGTCCCACCAATGTTCACTTCGTTTGGGCTGATGGGCAAAGTGGAGCATATGTTAAGTCATACAATCCAAACAGCAACTGTATACCAATCGTTTCGGGTGGGGGATACCACAATTGGAAGTCTGGTGAACCAGATAATTCGGAAGGTCTCGAGGGGTGTACTGCTGTCAATAATACAGGTCTGTGGGGTGACAAAGACTGTAGTCAAAATAAGGATTACATCTGTGAGAAGCGCTAGGCGATGATATTATTCTTGCTTCTGTCCTTGGCTTGCCAAGATGGAAAACAGTGGTTTTCAGAACAGTATACTCCAACATATGCTGCGCCTCTAAACCATAATCCTTCTGTCAGGATACAGTTGGAAAAAGTTGCGCAGGGATTGGTTCAACCAACAGATATACGTTTTCCAAAACATCATCCCAACTACATGGTGGTAGCTCAGAAAAAAGGAGAGGTTGTCATTCTTTCGAAGCAGGAAGAAACCTATTCTAAGCCCCAAAAGATAGCAAAACTTTCAGTACGATCCAGTTCAGAATTGGGAGTACTCAGTATTGCTTTCCATCCTCAATATGAAACCAATCATCGTGTATATATTTATAGCACTCCCAAAAAAGGAAAAATGAGAGGAGAGGTTTCGGAGTGGAATATCAAAGACTTTGTCTCTTGGGAGTTGGAATTTGTTAGGAATGTTTTGCAGATAGAACAACCGTATGGCAATCATAATGGTGGGCAGCTGCAATTTGGCAATGATGAGATGTTGTATCTGTCTTTGGGAGATGGAGGATGGAAAGACGACCCGCATAAAAATGGTCAAAATACGAAAAGTCTTCTGGGGAGTATCATTCGTATTAAACCAACTCCATTCTCACCAGATCCATATGTGATTCCAAAGGACAATCCATTTATTGGCATGAAGGATTTTGATGAACATATATACGTATATGGCCTTCGTAATCCATGGCGATTTTCCTTTGATTCTTCAGGGACATTGATTATCGCAGATGTTGGTCAAAATCAGTATGAAGAGGTTTCTGTTGCAAAGGCAGGAGATAATTTGGGTTGGAAACAGTATGAGGGAACACATTGCTTCATCTCTTCATGTACGCTCAAAGAACACACTCTACCTATATGGGAATACGATCATCAACAGGGAACCTCTATTACGGGAGGATACATTTCATTAAATGAACAATCTTCTTTGTTTGGAACATATATTGTTGGAGATTTTACTTCGGGAAGAGTATGGTCTTTGTCACTAAACGGCGAAGCAAAGGAACTAGGGGTGTACCCAATATTGATTTCTACGTTTGGGCGAGATCAGCAAGGAGATATCTACACTGTAGATTTTGGAAAGGGAGAGATCTTTCGACTTGAAGAGTCTCTCTAATCGTCGGACTGGTATCTGCACATGCGAGAGTGAATCTTTGTTCTGTTATTTCAGCTCAAGCGGCATCAATCTGAATGACATCTTGATCTTTTTGTGCAGGAGAGAATATTCAAAGAGATAATGTGCACAAATGATTCTAATTTTGCAGATATACATCTTCTAACGCTCATTGAGAAGAGATCGTTTTACATCTGACCTGCGATGAAAGCTCTGATTCTGAGGCACAAATAAAATGAAATATTCAATAGGCGATCTGGATATTAATCCCAAAATTTTGATCGAGACTATGTCCTGTAATTTGAGAAAGAGTACATTGAACGTCGATTCCGTTATCCATCATGGGAGCAAGAGTTTCGCTCACGGAGCGACTTAGATATCCAATCTGTCTTCCTTGACTGTCATGAACTTGAATCGCATTGTGATCGTAGGAGTTTTGCGGTTCGCGAACAAGCTGAAGAGACACGTTAGATGTTTGCTGGAGAAGGTCGTCTAAGTCTTCAATAATTTGTTGACGGTCGGAACCATCTTGATTGGCAAAGGTTACTCCAACGAGTTTTGTATAAAATTGAGGCATATAATCATATTGTGATGTTAGCAACTTCACAGAGAAATCCATCGCGATGAGAGAACAACTCATTTGTGGGAGCACTGTGATTGCTAAGGTGAAGTTCTTGTTTGGTTCTTGTTATTCCAACATACAGAAGTCTTCTTTCTTCTGCAATTGCAATTGGATCATTTTTTGTGAGTCCAAAATGTGGGAAGATATTGTTTTGGTTGCCAAGTATACATACATGAGAGAATTCTCTTCCCTTAGATTTGTGTAGCGTGGTGACCAGTAGAGATTGAGGATTACGAAAGTCGTGGTTTTTCATTTCTTGTATGATGTTGATGAGGGCTGGAATCTCGACAATATTTTGAGCAAGTTGAAGAACCAGAGAGGATACTGCAAAAAGTCGATCTTGCGCGGGGATATCACTATGTCTTTGAGGAATAGATAGTGTGGAAAAGAGAGTGTTTAGACTGTCAAAAAGATTATTCGAAGATTGGTTAAAGGATTTGATTCCGTTGATGAAGGCTTGAAGGGATGCATATGAATCAGGATATGCATATACAAGATCTTGTAGTTGCGGATATAGTGGCAAAGATCGATCCAATTGACGATAGGTACTGGTTCTCAAACGTCTATTTCCAATATTGATGGCACCTTCAAGTTGGGAACCATCATGTAAAAATTGAAGTAATGCAAGGATTTGATTTCCTTCTTTATCTTTGAGGGGAGATTCTCCTTGAACAGGCAGATTATGCTGATGAAAAAATATCATGGCTTGCTGCACATGTTCACTTGTTCTCATGAGAACAGCAATAGAAGAAGAGGGGATATCTTGGCTCAACCATGTTTGAATTCGAGTCGCTGTTGCTTGGAGTTCTTCTTGAAATGTTTGATAGCGATGAATTTCTACAATTCCATCAGAGATGTTTGTTTCGATGTGTGTGTATTCTTCATCCTTATTGTGAGATATTAGATGGTTTGCTATGTCTACTATCTTTTGTGGACATCGAAAACTTTGTGTTAGGGGATAAGTCTTCATATGAGAATGGTGTCTAAGAACATTTTGAAAAAGCTCTGGTGACCCTCCTCTCCATCCATAAATGGCTTGATTGGGATCCCCTACAATAGTTAAAGATGTTTTGGCAGAGGGAGAAAGCTTTTGAATAAGATGAAATTGAACGGGTGTAAGATCTTGAAACTCATCTACAAAAATAGCAGAGAACGGTGACTCAAAAGATGAAGAGGAACATATTTGTAAAGCATCAAAACATAAAAAGTCAAAGAGATAAAATCCTGAACGCACAAACATATTCATCATGGCTTTGGTTAAAATAGATGGCCATGAACAATCATTGTAATGCATTAGGCGGTCAGGATGCATTCGAATATATTGTCCCATTTCCCATAGTGCTTTGTCAGCAGTGCGAAACTCTTTGGGGAACAATGGCATATTCCGAAAAGGAGATAGAGCTCTCTCGACAATATCAAGTTGTTGCTTTTTTTTTTGGCAGAGTACAAGGTTTTTGTATCTTGGATCTTGATTTTTTAGAATATTTAGGGATAGAGCGTGAATGGTTTTGATGGTTATGGTTGAGGCAATCGCAGAACCAAGTCTTTTGTGAAGCCTTTTTTTTAGCTCAAGGGAAGCCTCTACTGCAAAGGTTACACCCAAGCATTGTTTGCCAAGAATTTCATTGCGTGTCAGCAATGAGATCATTCTTTCTGTGAGGACATATGTTTTTCCTGAACCTGGACCAGCAATGATGCGTTGAGATTCAAGAGGAGCATCAATAACGGATAATTGTTGTGACGAAGCCTGCATGGATTTTCCTTATGGACAGGCCTATTGTATCCGATTGTATTAGCCAAGCTTGCGTTTTTGTGGTGATTGAAGCAAAATTGATTTGATGTTGTTTAGTTGTTGCTCGGTGAGTGAATACTGATCAAGGATCGATTGCTCATCAACTCCTTCCTTGAGCTGTACAAAGAGCTCGGAAAGATGTACACGACCGAAATCTCGAATAAAATGACGTATGGTTCTTTGGGGGTTTTGATTGAACATGATGACTCCTTTTCCTCTTGACGACACAATAGATAATAACACATGGTTAACTTTTGTCCAGTGTTTTTTGTTTTGAAAAGGTCTTTTTTTGTCCGAACTAATATTTTTTTGTATATCTTGTTCAGTCTGCTAGTTCTATTCGGATGATTTCAATATCTCCCCAGTCTTCTGTGGGGGTTTGGTATGGATCTGAAGTCATCCATGTTCGGTCTGCGATACAGCCGATGTCGAGGCATCCTATGGCTTCACCTAGGCATTCTTGCACATGATTGGTATAGCTATCCCATGCATATCCAGGTTGAAATGGTTTATCTAATCCTGCTGCTGCTGTCCATGCATTGACAAGAGGATCGATTGTTGGCCATACAGGCCAATCTGTTCCCAGTAGGGTTGTAATCTCCGCCTCTTCCAATGCTTGAAAATTCCATGCTCTTTCCATACGCTCATCTCCCCAAACATCAGCTTGGTCAGAAAATCTACCCATGGATGCAATCCCTGATTGAACACTTGCGCATATCCCAAGTTCATATAATCGTAGGTAGTCTATGGGATCTAACAGTGCTACATGTTCTAGAATATATCGTTGCTCAACTGATTTGGATTGTGCCTCTATTGCATTCAGTACTGTTTGAATCGCAGCATCACCATTGGTATGAAATTTGATGGATAGTTGGTTCTCTTCAGATTTTCTGATGACTTGAGTGAGGTCTTCTTCTGTCCAATAATGAGAGCCATAATTTTCTTCATTAAGAACAGAAGGAGATAATGACCATGATGAACCTGAGCTTGTAGATCCATCTACCCAGATTTTTAGGCCTGAAAATTGAAGACGACTGGTATGATAGCCTTCATGAAGAATCACCTCGTCCAATTCATCGATTGAGAATAATGGCATATAGTACGAGACTCGTATGGGTAGCTCACCTTGTTCTTCTAATTGAGAATATAGCTCTGGTCGAGCAAGGGAAACTCCTGGAACTGCTAAAATTTCAGAGACACTGCTGATCCCCATCTCAGAGAACTCTGTGACTCTTTCACGTAGAGGTTCCAGAAAATCTCCGTCATTATATGCATCAAGCATGAATGGGCTGACCATTTCTATGGCTGCTTCTTTCAATAGCCCTGTAGGATATCCGTTTTCATCACGAACAATGGTTCCACCAATTGGATCCAGGGTTGTTTCATCAATACCGGCTATTTCCAATGTTTTGGAATTGACCAGTAGATTGTGTCCAGAGGAATCAAATAGCGCAATGGGACGATCCGACACAATATTATCAAACGCCTCTTTTGAGGGGGATTCGAGTTGGGTATACAACCATCCAAATCCGATAATCCATGGCTCTTGAGGATTTTGTTCGGCATAGGTTTCAAGCTTTTGGGTGAGATTGCTCATGCTGGAAACACCAATAAGCAGTAGGCGTTCCATCACAAAACTGCCAGCCAAAAGGTGGGTATGCGCATCATGGATTCCAGGAAGAATAATACCTCCATTTAGATCTTGTGTCTCGGAAGGAGAATATTGCGCGCAATCATTATCTAGAGCAATGACTTTTCCTTCGTGGATCAGCATCCGTTCTGCAACTCGCTCCGAACTGACTCGAATATGCCCGTTGTACAAAAGGACATCAGCCTGTGGGAGAGGTTTTTCGGAGGAGCATCCAAGCTCTAATGCTATCATCCAAAACACAGTACAACCATTCTATATGGCTTCTGCTTTCGCAATCGATTGTTTTTTGTAGGCGGCATAATACAGCAAGAAATACTCTAATGCGCTACTCATTGCGAAAAATATAGAAATATACAAGAAGACGAGGCCACAAAGAGAAGGGCGAATCATTCCAATGACGGGAAAATCAACTGGATTGTGCCACAACAGAAATCCGATGGCTACAGATTGAAAAGATGTTTTGATTTTTCCCATTCCTCCAGCCGAGAGGATGAGGTTTTGCTGTGTTGCGATTCCGCGAAGACCCGTAATGGTTATCTCTCTGCACAGAAGTAGTGCTACTGCCCATGCAGGAACCCATGACAATGGAATCATCATAATGAGCACCGTTGTTACCATCAACTTATCGGCCAAAGGATCCAAAAAAGCTCCCATAGGACTAACAAGATCCCATTTTCTGGCTAAGTAACCATCGATAACATCTGTGATCATTGCAATACTGAATAGAATACATGCAATGATACATTCAGTTGGTTTGGGAGGATTCCAAAGCATTCCAGCGACGACAGGAACCATAACAATTCGCATTACGGTAAGTGTGTTTGGGATATTCCAAAAAGTTGGATTGTTCGACATTGAGACTCTTTCGCAGGACTTTTATTGTTGTATTTGCGGCTTCTCCAAAAAAAGCTCGTAATATTCCATAACACGTTTGACATAGGTTTGGGTTTCTTCGAATGGAGGAATGCCTTTGTGTTTCTTTACATTGGCAGGACCTGCATTATAAGCAGCAAGAGCCAATTCATAGGTACCAAATCGATCGATTTGCTTTCGAATATAGGTTGCTCCACCATCTACATTTTGCTGAGGTTCCCAAGGGTCTACTTTAAGATGTTTGGCGGTTTTGGGCATAAGTTGCATCAGGCCGATAGCACCGGCTTTGGAAACGATTGTAGGATTCATCCCACTCTCAGCTGCACAGATCGCTTTTAGGAGAGCAAATGGGACAGAATGGGTCACACTGGCTTGATATAAGTAATCATCCCATGTGTTTAACAAAGGGAGATGTTTGAGTGTAATATTTTTTTTGGGAGGGGGGGCCCCATTTACATCAAAGAGAATATAATTCTCATCTTTGGGGCGATCGGTAAAAACAATCGTCCCATTTGGTTGTGTTTTGATATACAGTTCTTGTCCCCACACATTGAGGTGGAAAAAAAATAAAAAGAACATATGGACTCTCATATTGAAGATTCAATATACTATGAAAAAGGAGTTTTTTTCATGTCAACAGATGTCTTAATTATTGGTAGTGGAATTGCTGGACTTCGACTGGCTCTTTCATTGGCCCCTACACATCATGTCACCATCATTACCAAAAGACAACTTCTCAATTCCAACACGCGATGGGCCCAAGGGGGAATCGCAGCTGCATGGGAAGAAACAGATTCTTGGGAAGCACATGTTCAAGATACATTGGGAGCTGGAGCCGGAATGTGTAGACGAGAGGTCGTCGATTTTGTTGCCAAACAGGCGAGAATAAGAGTCCAAGAGCTCATAGACATGGGCGTAGAATTTGATAAGTCTGAAAATGATCCTATGCAATATTCTCTTCATAAAGAAGGTGGGCATTCTGCGCGCCGAATTCTGCACAGCAAGGATCTTACAGGTGCCGAGCTTATGAGAGCGTTGACCAGCAAGGTGAAAGAAACAGATAATATTGACATTTACGAGAACTGGTTGGCCGTAGACATCATCACTACAACTTGGCTTTCACGACGCAAATCATCGTTACCTTCGTATCCCAATCGTGCCTTGGGAGCATATGTGCTTAATGCGGAAAGTGGTGAAATACGAGCATTTCCAGCAAAGACAGTCGTTCTTTGTACCGGTGGTGCAGGAAAGGTCTATCTTTACACTTCGAATCCTGATATAGCGTCTGGTGATGGCATTGCGATGGGGTGGAGGGCTGGAGCTGCCGTAGCAAATATGGAGTTTGTTCAGTTTCATCCAACTTGTCTCTATCATCCAAAAGCACGAAATTTTTTGATTTCTGAAGCGTTACGTGGAGATGGAGGGATTCTTCGTTTGAAAAACGGTGAGCGATTTATGACTCGATATGATGAACGTGCAGAGCTTGCTCCTCGTGACATTGTGGCGCGTTCCATTGATGCGGAATTAAAAAAGAGAGGAGATCCTTGTGTTTATCTTGATATGGGGCATCTGAGTAAAAAAGACTTGATGTTTCGTTTTCCCAATATTTATCAAGGTTGTCTTGAACTCGGTATTGATATTGCCAAAGATTGGATTCCTGTGGTTCCCGCAGCACATTATTTTTGTGGGGGCGTGCTTACCGATCAAAATGGAGAAAGTACTGTCCGAAATCTCTTTGCGATTGGTGAGACAGCATGCACTGGTCTTCATGGAGCCAATCGACTTGCCAGTAATTCCTTGCTTGAGGCTGCTGTTTTTGCGGTGAGCGCTTCTCATGCAATACGAGCTCGTCTGCCAGATATACCAACCCCATATGATCTACCCGAGTGGGATGAACATCACGCTTCCGATCCAGATGAGCAAGTTGTGATTGCGCAAGTATGGGATGAGATTCGTCGATTTATGTGGAATTACGTTGGTATTGTTCGAACAAATCGACGGTTAAAACGTGCCCAAAAAAGATTGGCTCTTGTTCAAGAAGAGATTCAAGACTACTATTGGGATTTTAGACTGACCGGAGATCTTGTTGAGCTGAGGAATCTTGCACTTGTTGCAGAGCTTGTTGTGTTGTCCGCGTTGCGCCGCAGAGAATCACGAGGACTTCATTACACTACAGATCATCCACAAACGGATCCAAGATTTGTGCAAGATACTATTCTGGAAAAGCAATATTAGTTCTTATCCATTCGGAAATGTCAGAAAAGACCTTTTCTTTCTCCGAATCTTCCAACAGAAGATGTGCCGATTTATTGTAGGTTTTTTGTGTTCGTACACCTGCATATCGATGGAAAAATTTAAGTGTTTGTTGGGGGTCTGCAATGCTGTCATTTGAAGATAAAAGCAGTAACAACGGATGTTGATAGTACTGAGCGTGTTGGATGACACTGTTTTGTGCACATAATGTACCTTGTATGAACCGAAGAGAAGTTTTGGTGAAACACAGTGGATCAGCTTGATAGGATTGAACGACACTTGGATCAAACGCAAGCTGTTCCCATCGGAATCGATGAGCGGTATATCGTGAAATGGAGAATTGTTTTCCAATTCGTATTATGATTTTTTGAATCATACTTGGAGGGTGAAGAACACCAAGGAGAGGATTGACCAACACAATTCCCTTGAGAGGGGGGGTAATGGATCCTTGCATGGTACTAAGGAGGGCAAGCGAGCCAGAACCTTGTGCGATGGCTACAAAAGGTTCTCGTATGGTTGCAACAGCAGCAAGTATATCTTCTTGGTATCGTATCCACATATCGATATCACCGCGCTTTCCATCGCTTTTCCCATGCCCTCGGAAATCCAATGCCGTTACCCGATAGCCTTGTTCAGCCAACGCTCCTGCAAGTGCATGGAATCGGTTTCCATGTCCAACATAACCGTGTAGGAGAAATACATTCTCTCTTCCTTGCTCATTCCACCTATGTAGTGTGAGTTTTGTACCATCGGCAGAGGTCGTTGTATATGTGTGATTGGGGTTCATCTATATTTCCTAAAGCAAGCCAAGAGAGAGTATGGGAAAGAAAATAATGACAGCCAAGCAGAAGAGCATCAAAAATAAGAAGGGAAGTGCCGCTTTCATGACATCAAGTATAGGACGTTTGAATACTGTGGATGCTACAAAGAGATTAATTCCAAGTGGAGGAGTCAAGTACCCTAGTTCAAGATTAACAATGAACATGATTCCAAAGTGTAGTGGGTGAATCCCATAGGACATTGCGATTGGAGCAAGAAGAGGAGCTACAATCAAAATCGCAGAGATAATATCCATGACACACCCAAGTAGTAGCAAGAAGATGTTGACAAGGATAAGAAACTGCCACTTGCTGCTTACAATATTTTGTATCTCTTGTGCGGCGTATTGCGGGATCGATTGCTCTGCCAGGAACTTATTAAATGCGATGGCCAAGACAATGATAAGAAAAAGGGAGCCCATCATAACGCCAGAATCACTGAGGACTTTTGGAAGCTTGCGTATGCTCAGCTCTCGATGGATGCATAGTTCAACGAAGAGCGCATAGACCACAGCTACAGCAGCGGCTTCTGTAACTGTAAATTTGAGTGGACCTAAGATACCATAAATTCCACCAAGAATAAGTACTGGCAAAAGGATGGCGAAAAAGCTATTGGCGATTTCTCGCCCGAGATTGGAAACGTATCCACCTTCCATTTCGTTCGGAACGATATCAATGTCTGTTCGGGTTGGTCGAAGTTGGTACAATGTATATAAAGCAAGCATACACGCGATGAACAATCCAGGAAGAACACCGGCGATAAACAGATCATTGGGGGACACTTGTAATACTTTTTCATCGAGTCCACCAAGGCGCAATCCTTCTTGGATAAACTCTTCTTTGGAAGAGGATACAAGAGTTTGACCAACCATGATGGCATAAATGATCATGGGTACCGATGGAGGAATTATGATTCCCAGTGACCCAGCAGAGGTCAAAACACCCATGGAGTAGTTTTCTGGATATCGATCTTTGACCAACATTGGGAACATGATGGATCCGACAGCAATTACTGTTACCGGAGATGAACCCGAGATTGCTGCAAAAATGACACAAGCTAAGATAGAAGCCAAACCCAGACCACCAGGTGTCATACCCATAAATGCACGGGCTACACGGACCAAACGCTCTGCGATGGTTCCTTGTGTCATGATATTGCCAGCTAGGACAAAGAAAGGAATAGCGAGCAATTCTTCTTTTTTTACGGCTTCATACATATCTTTTGAGATATTGAACGCTGATATGTCTTGGATGAGTGTCACACATGCAAGTGTAGCAATGCCAATGGCCAAGAATAGGGGCGCTCCAATGAGCACCATAAGTACAGACGCAATAAGAATCAATACACCGGTAGATAAACCAAGTGTGGCTCCCATACCGAGTAAAATTCCGGGGAATAAGCCAAGAAAGATTAAATCTCTTCCTCCGCGACCTGTAGAGCGAATCCATCGGGTTGCAGGTGGAGGAGCATTTGGTGATTCTGCATCGATGTCTTCATCCTCGTCTTCCTCTTCCTTTTCAAACCGACCGCTGAGACCCAGTGCAAAAAATCGAAATGCCATAATGAAAAATGACAAAGGGATGACCGATTGAGCAAGCCACATGGGGAACTCTTCCCCTCCGCTACTTGATGCGATAAATTCTTTTAGATCTGTTGCAGGTTCTGCTTCTTCGACATCTTCTTCTCCGCCAGTATCTTCATCAATGAGGTTGGCGATATCTTCAAGTTCTTGTTTTTTTTCCACTTGCGGAATTTCTACTCCAATTTCTTGCCAGATATATGGATTTTGATCGTCGTTTTGCGGATTCCAAAGCATAGATACAAAGCCCAACGATGCGATCAAAAGTGCAATAGACCCAAAACCAGAAAAGAATCCTTTTCTGGTTTCATTCTTCTCAATACGAAGTAGATATACAAGTCCAAGAACAATTACTGTGGATATAAGCCCTATCGTAATGTTGTTTCCGGTTTCGGGATGCAAGAAGTTTCCAAGTATATTTACTCCTCCTTGTAGAAATCCCCAAAGAGGAACGCTATCTTGTCCTGATCCAGCCAGCAGACTTTGGTTAACCAACTCCATAGAGTATCCACCAAGTTTCCAGCAGAATCCAGCAGCGATAAATGTACCAAATCTTTTGACCAGTTTTGCTGCTGCGGGAGAAAGAATTTTATCGGTAGCGTCAACGGCAAGATGCTTCTTTTGTCTTGAGGCCAATGAGGCTCCCAAGAATCCTACCCATACCATTAGCACAACGGCCATTCCCGCTCCACCTTGAATCTCAAAGGAGAAGAAAGATACTTCTCTACGAAGATAGTCGAAGAAGGAAAGAACAACCATGGTGAGCAGAGCGATAGAAATCAGTGCTTTTTCAAGATGAGAAAGCATCCGGTCGACTTCTTCGCATACTGCACGTAGTATTGCTATACACCCTGTGAAACACAAGATAATATAAAAGAGTAGATTTTGGAACGGGCCTGATATAAAACGACGCCATCCAGATCGGATGGCATCAAATAGGCCTTCGATCACGGTAGAGAGTTTTTCGAAGACTTGAAAAATGAACACTGTATTTTACTTTTTGCGAAATGATTTAAGGGTTTTCTTTACTTCTGCATAAAGATCTTTAATTTCTGGATTCTGAGCCAAAAAAGCAGCATGAGTGGGTTTTCGAACAGCCTTGCGAAAGCCTTTACTCTGTTCGGGGGTTAATTCCACAATCTCAATACCCATCTCTTTAATGGTGCTAATCAATCCGGCTTCTAATTCACGAACCCCTTTTCTCCCACGTTCTGCTTCTTCTTTTGGATTGCTCAAAACGATTTCTTTGAGATCCTTTGGTAGACTCTCAATAAATGATTTGGAATACATTACCGCAGCAGGTTGATAGATATGACGAGATAAGGTGAAGTGAGTCACTGGCTGTATCCAGCCAGCAGCAATCGAAAAC
>NYTD01000094.1 GCA_002683315.1 Deltaproteobacteria bacterium
AAAAAAAACCAACAGTCGAAGCAAAAAAGACTGATCAGACCGCAAAGAAGTCAGAGAAATCTCCCAAAGCCGAAGCACAAAAAGCGCAAGACTTTGGTCAACCCTTCACCATTGAAGAGGTCACAGCATCAAAAGATGTCTTTGCAGACCCTGACAAATTTGTTGGCAAAAAGGTTCGAATCGAAGGAAAAGTCAGCGATGTATGCCAAAAAATGGGCTGCTGGATGGTGATTAGCGAAGGTGATAAGTCCATGCGCATCACAACCAAAGATCACAAATTCTTTGTCGCCAAAGATGGTGCTGGTTCCAAATGTCACATCGAAGGAGAAGTCATCGCAAGAGAGCTTGATCCCGAACGTACTGCACACTTTGAGTCTGAGTCATCCAAAGATGCTCCCATCCCAGAAAAAGAAGCAAAAGACAACAAAACCTATGAAATCGTCGCTACCAGTATTCGGTTCATAAAGGAATAATTTCATATGGCCAAGGTCAAAAGAGGGGGCACCAACCCCATCGATCACGTTGAAGAATTACATGACAAACTTCTCATGCGATTTTGGATCCGAAGAGGTACAAAAAGTAAAAAAAGAAGTCCTTTTGTATTCAAGAAACGCTGTGCGTTACTCAGTGAAGATCCTCTTTTGATCGTTGGCCCTGCAGGTAAAAAGATAAAAAGTTCTTTGGTGCGGGCAACACGTGTCGGCTCAAAAACCATACGTGGCTTCATGTATCGAGAAGGAAAGCTTCTCATTATCGAAACCAAAGATATCAAAGCAGAAAACGATCAAAAAAAGACAGCCCGCTACATCTACTCTACTCTTGGCAAATATAAGGTTCGACTTCCACTCAAGAATATAGTCCTACGAAACCCGGCAGCAAAACCTCCCAAAAACCAATCTTCTGCAAAAAAATCAAAGAAAACAATCATCAAATCTGAGGATTCTTCACAAGAATCAGTAAGTGAGGAGAGCATCTTTGAAGAGAGCGTAGATGAGACCATCACTCCCAAAGAGTGGAAAGAGCAAGAACGGTTCCTTGAAGAAGAATCCTCTCAGGATCATGAATCAGATGAAGATCCACCAAATCCCAAACAAGCACGAGAAAATCTCAGGGAAACAGAAGCACAATACAAAACCCAAAAGAAAAGACTCAAGCAAAAAGAATTACAGATTAAGGCATATCAAAATAAGCTAAAAAAGGAAGCGATTTTGGCCGAACAGCGACTTGAAATAGAACAATCATTCAAGACACAATGCTTTGCTGTGCAAAATGCATCAGAATTAAACATACTGCTGGCCACATCTCCACTATCGAAATCAGCACAAAAGAGAATTCATCGTCAGCCAGAATCAGAACGATTGGACTGTATCATTCAAGAGTTACGCTATGCTCGAGAATCACGTGAGAAAGAATTACACGCAAAACAAGAAAAACTTCTTGAACGCGACAAAAGCCTTGATAAAAAACAACTTCACAGCCTCGATTTAGAGCAAGAAAGACTTGATAAAAAAGAAGAATTATCTCTTATCGTATGCCAGGAAAAATCCAATAAAATCTCTGCAGATCTAGAATCCCTCCAAAACGAACCAGAACTCAATACTGTCTTGGGAAACTACCACTTTGAGCAACACTGGCAAGAGCTTAAGGCGATGCTTAGTCAGCTTCAACAGCATCCCAAAAATGAAGAGTTTCAAATGGGGGATGGAGACGAAATAGTCCAAAAGGAAGCACAATACAAAAAAATCGAAGAAGAGTACAACCAGCTACTTCAATCCTTTGATGATCTTGTGGATCAATGGCAGCAAGAGCTCAAACAGATGGAACAAGATATTTCCCGTCTTCCGACTGTAGATCAACAAAAAGCACAAAAGAAATTCAAAGCACTTTCGTCCACGCTATCTTCTGCCATATCAACAATGCATAAAGCCGTACACAAACAACAAGAATATACGCAAAAATCTCGCTTGCTTGAAGAGGTTGGGAGCATCACTGCAGATCTCATCGGAGATCACCGAGAACAAAGCCCCAATACCCCCATTCACCACACAGACCCGCTTGATGATCTACGACTCGTCAATACCAGGATTCACAAACAGATGAGTATTATCATAGAAAAAACCCCTTCTCTAAGGGTTATGATATGTCATCTTATATATCGAATTCAGCACATACAAGAAGCATTAAATGAAAAAGAAGCGGCAGGAGAGAAAGTACAGATGGCCAGTGATTCGGAAGTAGATGGTCCCCTCACTCCTCTATGGGAACAGATTCCCAGCAGCACGGATCCCAATCGTTTTATCAGTGAATACAAGAAGTGGAGTGCTCTTGAAAACCGCATGTGGTATCTACTCGGTAATCCTTTAGAGACCCGAACTCGCTAGAAGTGCGTCATGAATGGAAGCATTCAAATGTGGTAACGGGTGAAATCCACAAGAAAATCGATTGGTGTGTGAAAAAACAGCATGCCAAAAAAATCGATCGTGTGGGAGCCAAAAAACATTCGCATATCCCTTTTTATCGGCACAATGAGTGCATTCACCTTCTTTATTTATATATTGAAAACCACTTTTCCCCTCTTCTTCGACATCGACAAGATAAATCCGCCAACCTGCTCGATCTGTATGTTCATTGTATGGGAAATTACTGTGCCATTCGCGGTATCCACCTTTTGGATACCAAAAAACACCTCGTTGCTCAAAAGAAGGAAGCCATGCAAGACGCGTGTACGCTATTTTTCCACGATTTACATACCATCCTTCTCCGAATTCTATCGCTTCTCGCTGCTCTTCACCCAGCTGTTCAAGACGCTGATATCTTTCTACATCCGGAAGATATTGTGTCTCCTCAAAAAACTTTCTCTGTGCTATATCTTGACTCTCTTGAAACCGATCTACCCAAGATGTATTTGTGCACAAATCCTTCCATTTTTGATGAAGAGGAAACCAAACAGCCTGCAGCTCTGGGAAACGAGAAAATAAGACATCAAAAGAAATCTGGTGCACTGTTCTACGCATCTCTTCAATCATGCCTATACTCCTGTCTTATCTTTCATCATAATGTACGTAACAGACTTCTTGATTTTCATACAATTCTTAATCCTTCTTTTATGAGAAAAGCATCAGAGCCAATCGAACACAGCGATATATTTTTCTCGCAGAGATTTTAGTGAGGAGAATCCATAGGAAGAATCCATTTTTTGGGATAGAACCCCCTTTGTGTTGTTGCGAGATCAGTATCTGCAGAGATGAATCTTTGACTCTTTCTTCTATTGAACCATATAAAACTATGTGCAAAAACCTTCGCAGGACTTCCGTCTGTATTTCTATACTTCTTTGATAAAAAATATGCATAGTCTTGAATCATATCTGCTTGGGTTACCAATGCTTTGTATTGAAAGGGCTCAAGCAGCCGACTTGGAAAAACCAAAAATGTATTGCCATTTTGATGGACTTCATATTCTAAGGTTCCTGTTTTTTCAATCAGCATGACCCGCCAAGAAAACCGAAAACCCTCTTCTGTCCAGTTTACAGGACCGGAGTATAAAAGATGTCTCAACGGGAATAAGATTTGAAGAACCAACATCACCTTCAACAAGGGCTGTATCAGCTTAGAGAATGACAACGATGTTGAACTGCCATGAAGTGTAATATATCGAGAAGCCCACTTATAATCCAAAAATAGCGTTGCAGAAGCAATCATCACAAAAGGAAAGATTCCAATTGGGAACATAAACCATAAGGTCATGTGAAAGAATACCAAGACTCCAAAAGCATACGTACGGGTTTTGGGATAAAGTAAAAAAGGAACAATGCTCAAGTCAAAAACAGCCCCCCCCCAACTCATTGCTATTGCAAACCAAGGCTTGGTGCATACCAAACCAAATACCGGAACTGCGATAAAAGATTGAAGCCATGTATAGAGAGGTTCACCCTTAACCAACCAATCCCACGATATCTTTGCTAAACCAGCATATATGTATACAATCGCGAGTTGTGCTCGAAAAATCCAGTATATTGAATAATGAATCGCTGGATATTCTTTGTTTGTATTCTTTGTCACTTCAGGACAACACGATAGCCAAAAAAGAAGCAGGCTGACCAAATAATAATGATTGAGATAGTTACTCTTGTCGATGATCTCCACAAACGTGAAGCAAAAACAGCACAATGCAGCCGAAAAACGTGTCCTATATCCAAGAATGATACAAAAAGCGCATACGATCATCACTCCAAACATTCCATATATAAGAGTGGAAGAATAAGGATACACCCACTGAAAATAATAATAGGAAAAATGAAATTTCGGATTGAGTAACTGAGTATCGATCCAACCATTGTAGGCATATCGAAGAAGAGAGAACAATAAGAGACAACCGAAAATCGTACGAAAGGCAACAAAACCAGAAGGGTGTACGTATCGTTTTTCTTCAGTCTCCATCTGCATCATTGAATGTCAACCACAAAGACATGGCGCCGATGATCTCACCCTTGATAAATGTTTGCAGAGCGGCGAGCTGGTCTGAAAGATACAGAACTCCTTGCGAATCGACATACATATTATCTACAAGTGTCCCATTTTGTTCTAGCGAGTTGATTGTCTCCATACAGCGTTCATATCTCTGCGTAAAATCTTCATCAAGGTTGTATCCTCTGGCAAGAAGATAATCATCAATACCCAACCCTTGATCGGCACCAAAGTATACTGCATGAATCCCTTCAAGATTGTTTCGAATGTCTTGGAGTGATCGATGTGAAAAATGTGATTCTACCAAAGATACTTGTACTTCACCTACTTCACTTCCAAGACCTTTTTGAATTTTATCAGCACGAATATTTTCTATTGTATGAGACAGACGATTGACAACTTCGGCCAAAGAATCTTCGATTGTTTGATAATCACCCTCATGTAATGCTGGCTCAGTCAAGTGCCCCAAATAATTTTCTCCATCTGGTGACCAAGCATTGTATATGGTTTCTGCTTTTTGCGAAAGATCGTATGTGCTTCCTATTAGATATTCACATCCTCTTTCACTTTGTATATCGGCGGGCAAAACAGAATACAAAAGATACTCAACCACAGGCAAACCTTTGGATGACACGCCAAAAGAATCAAAAACTTCTGGTGCCAGTGACTGCTCTCCAACAAGAATTTCGTCCACAGTATCTTTGCGTATTGGCCAAAAATCAATCTTTGGACCAAGACGTTCTGGGAAACTTTTATATGGACCAAAAGCCAAAATCTCCATTTGTTTCCAAGGAGCTCTTGCATCCCACCAGGCTTGCTGAAGATCTGTGAGAGAGGAAAGATTTGGATCTGCACAAAAGGGAATCGTTGATGCATGTAGTGATTGCGTTTTCTCTACAAAGGATTGGTAGGATGGAATAAAAATTTTCTCGCCCCAAGACTTCATGAGATCAACACGAGGATCTTCTGCTGTACATGCAAAGAGAAATACAAGAACACTCATAATGATCTCACAAAAGAAAGAAGAGCTTCTCGATCTTCCAAATCCAACTCTTGAAACAATTCTTTTGAATTTTCAGCTTCCCCTCCGTGCCATAAAATCGCTTCCGCTAAGTTTCTTGCTCGTCCGTCGTGCAAAAAACGCGTGTGTCTGTTTACTTTCTCTACCAAACCGATACCCCATAATGGAGGTGTTCTCCACTCTGTTCCCGTAGCCTCAAAGCCTCGAAGACCATCTTCGAGCCCCTCGCCCATATCATGCAGGAGTAGATCGGTGTAGGGCCAAATTTTTTGTTCTGATAGCTCTGAAAATGTTGTCTCTGTTCCTGTCATGTGTGTTGGAGTATGACACTGATCACAACCGATTTCTCGGAATAACCGCTTTCCCCGAATCACGTGAGGATCTTCCATATTCCTACGCATGGGAACAGCCAGTAAAGAAGTATAGAGCACAACTTTGTCAAACAAAAGTTGTTCTATCTCTGGCTCTCCTCCAGAAGGCTGTTCTTGACAAGAGATTTGCTCTGTAGCGCAGGTGTTCTCAGGGAACACTGGATTGGTGATGCCCATATCATGAATAAAAGCTGCAGATACTTGTTGCTCTACATTATTGCTCTCAGCCTTCCAGCCAAAACGTCCGACATCTAAGCTTTGGGTAGAATCGCTCCAAACCCAATTGATCTTTCCCGATATGCCGTCTCCGTCTTGATCATTGGGGTCAGCCAACTCCTCAAGACGTTCAAGAGGAATCGATTCCAATAACCCCATACCGATTACGGCTGGAGCAATTCTGGGAGAAACATACAAAGAGGAGACCACTACATCATTCTGCTTGATCGAATAGGTTGGCTTCAATAAAGAATATGTTGTTCCATCACCATATTCTCCTGTAATTTGGGTGTATGATACATCGGCCTCTGCTTCATCATTAATCGCAAGAATCGAAAAAGTTTGTATCTGACCTCCAAAGGTGGGACTTGGATTTGGCTTCCCATATTCGTCAGCCCCATCTATCCCTACTTTCAGCAAAAGAGAGAGAAACTTCTCACCTTCTTCTGGTGGAGCTCCTCGACCATCTTTGAAATGACAACTGGCACAGGAACGGGCATTAAAAAATGGCCCTAAACCATCTCGTTTTTGTGTGCTTGCAGGGGCTTCGACCCATGCTTGATTAAAGAAGGAATTTCCTGTATAAAAACTCGGTTCATGCTCTTCTAATATATTTTCTGCAGGTAGGATAAATGCATTAGGACCGAGTAAAAAAGTATTGGTTGTATCTCCTCCAGGAAATAATTCTCCTTCCTCAGCTTGATAACCACAAGCTGAGGAGAGGAGAAAAAGTGTTAGATATTTCTTATTCGGGAGCAGGAACTGCAAAGCCAAAACCTCGGAAAACTTCTTCCATTGTTTTTTCTTGTGTACGAAGTGCAGTGATCAAAGCTTGAACACGTTCGTTACCATCAGTATTCCCTGCTGCAATCTCATTGTCAAATGGAACTTGAAGTGCATTTGCTGCATCGAGACTTGCTTGAATTTCAATTTCTAGACGATCCGCTATTTCTGCGTCAAATGTCGCTACAACATCTTTAATACTTGTGCCAGAAACAGATCCATATGTCCCGAGATATACATTTTGGATACCTTGGACATCTTGAACCATATCACGGTGCGTGTTATCGCTGAAGCAAGAGTGCTCGTCTTCTTGATCTCCAGTGTCAAGTGCTGTTTGCAAACGCTCTCCACCTGTTTCAAATCCACTGAGAACAATCATTCCTGTTAAGATTTTGGTGAGCTGCTCATCTGAACTCATTGCAGCAAATGTAGAACGATAATTTTCTGAATCAGCAGTCCAATCATCAACCAAGGAAGAAAGATGACCAGTGAGCAATGTTGAAGCTTCTGTCAAGTATAAACCACGACGATCGGCGTTTCCTGGACATGCATCTGGTGCCCATACGTCTCCATCAGCACATTCAGCTTCAGCCATAGCAACACAATCAACGACGTGTGTAGTCATGTTGTAGCATCCAAAGGTACCAGCATCACCACGATCCACATAATCTGTATATGAACGGTTTCCTGGATCTTCATCAGAGAAATCTTGTCCCCACAGAAGGAATTCAATCGCATGATAACCGGTAGCGATATTCTCTTCTCCACCTTGCTCGTTAAGACTTTCAAGTGTAGAACCATCGATAGTAACAGAAGTATCATTAACGATTCCTGTCATATTGAGTCCCATTTGTCCTCGAGTATAATCAACGTATGATTCATCCATAGGCCATGCATTAAGCAATCCTTCTGGACCTTCTTCGTTGTCGATTGGTCCTTCGTAGAATCGATATACCTCTGTTTGAAGATACGGTTCACGAGAGTCAAGCCAACTGTTACGAGCTGCTGTCATCGTGCTGTCAGATGGACCACTAATCAAAGCACTCAGTGCAGAATCCATGGATTGTGCAGTGCTCAATGAATCTTCGTATGAAGACAGCACGATCTGTGCATATGTTTCAGAAGCTTCTGGCATTAAATTTAATGCAGATGTTTTTGCGTCAGTACAAGCGCCGAGGAGTAAAACTCCTACAATACTATATTTTTTCATAGTTTATCCTATTGCTTCGGTACGAAGCGTTTGAGGTGATTGTTGATAAGAAACTTCTTCTTTATTCGAAGCTTCCATATAAATAAAATTCATCAAAGACTGATTTTGAGCCCATAAGTCGGCCAAAAAGTCTGTAATCTCTTTGTGTGTCAGTAAGAGATAGACTCTACCAAAAAATATCCGGTACTCTACCACGGATTCAGGGTGTTGTGGCTTTCCATGCAAAAACTGGAAGAAGCTCAAGTCAAAGAGATGCCGATCGTTTTTACAAATATCTTGAAGAAGTTCAATCATTTGATGGATGCAAAGATAAATCGTTGCACTTTGAAACTGAGCGATAAATCCTTTCCCGTGAGGCTTAACTTGTAAAGTTTTATTCATGGTCACTCCAAAGATGAGATGAGTAGTTATATCCTGTAATATTGATAATGATAATCATTATCAATATTATTTATAGAAAAATAGACAATTATTGATCTGAATACAAGTTGATCTTCTCATTCCACTACAAAAGGTCGAACTCGATGCTCATGTATCCAGAGCCACCTTGTGACGAGTAATAATCAAGAATCCGAAACCGAAAGATATCCCCTTCCACTGTTCGAATAAGATATACGAGGTCTGCTGGACTCAGTACGTGCGTTGCCAAATCATAATCAAACCATGAATCCAAAGCGTACTCTGGTTGATCATCTCCATCACTATCTTCCAAATCGGTGATCCATTCTCCTTCCTCGGGAAGAGTAACTTCTTCAAAATTTTCGTATTCTCCCGCAAGAAGCATAACCTCTACTCCACCCGTACCACTCACTCCCCCATTCAGCTTTATGATGTACCGTTGAAATGCAATATCCCAGTTATCTTCAGAAACTTCATCGGTAGGGATCAAGCTAGAGGATTCTAAGTCATAGTGTACCCATGCGGTGCTATCCGTAGAATCAATCATCTCGTCAATATTTGGATTGTCGGGAATTTCAGGCTCTTCTGGTTCTGGTGCTTCTGGTTGTGGAGACTCAACATCTACGGCTGTATCTAAACCACCGTCTTCCGCGCCAGTATCTGTAGATTTTTCTACACATCCCCATAAAATCAAAAATAGTGAGATCATTGCTACTCTTCCCCTTGGGATAATTCTTCCCAGTACATGGTCATATGGCCCGAGGTTCCCGCTGTATTATAATAGTTTTGTATCTGAAACTTATAGAACCTATCATTTCTATTTTTTAGAACATAAAATTGATCCGCTGGGGTCAAAATATGTGTAGAAGGATCATAATCGTACCAATCTGCAAAAAAGTACTCTGGAATCTCATCCTCATTCTCATCTGGTAGATCTTCTTGGTATCCATCTTGCGGAATCTCATCATACGAAACAAAGTCTTCTTCTTCTACAACAATCCCTTGTACAGTTGCGGGACCGTGTATTCCACTATTGAGCTTAATGTGATAGCGCATAAACCCAAGATCCCACTCCAGAGAGTTTTCAGCATCTTCTACATCAGGTCTTTTAGATTGGTTTTTATCCCACTCGGCTTTTGCTTCTTTGCCT
>NYTD01000095.1 GCA_002683315.1 Deltaproteobacteria bacterium
ATGTGGAATGAATTGGGATGATGGAGGTTCTTCACTGACGTACATGTGGGGCAGCGCCCCCATTAGGAAAGTGGAGGTTCTACAGAATCACAAAGCAGCCACAGATCGAAAGCTGTCAAAAAAGTACATGTACCCTGTTCCCCCACTAGGTTCTACAAAGCGTAAAGGAACTCGCTTGAATCACACAAAGATAAAGTCCACGCACCCTATACCCCTCCTCCCACTACAGCAACAGCTTCCCATTTGTACCCAAGGCGTTTTGAAACTCCTGAATCCCCTTTAGTGGAGACTGTTGAACCACGCTTTGAATCGACACCAAACAAGCCTGAACACCTTCGACGTTCTTGCTCTCAATACTTTGCTCAAGCAACCGAAAACTATGAGACAGAACACTGGCTCGCTCTGCGTATTGCATCGTCAAATGCATTTCCATCAACTCTTTTGTACTGGAAATCGCGGCAAGCATGACATCGCGCTGCGCTTCAATTCTGGCGATATCCACCTTGCTTTGGTAGTGGACATTCATCCAGTGTTTCACCAGTCCCAAGCCCTGTGAAAGCGCCACCATTCCCAATTGTGCAGACATATCTTCCTCCTATCCTGCCATTTGTGACATAAAATCATGTGTATCCATCATCGTTTGGACAAAATCCTCTCGAATCTGAACATCCTCATCGAAAACCTGAATCTGACAGACATCACACAACGTCTTCGCAATGAGATACGCCTGTGTGAAATAGTCTTCATATCGATGCCCTTCGTCATGAGGGATCATACATATCTCCGAAACGGATTGTTCCAACATTTCAGCCAATGAAACAATCACCTTCTCCAACTCGTGAATGTATTGCACCGCGCCCTGCAATTTGGTCATCATCAAATCCATTTCCCCACAACCAACATCCACACGCGCTGCATATTCTTTGGCCCGTCGGTACGCCTTTTTACCTTGCTTATTCATCATAAACCCACCCAGAATCGGTCCCATCGGACCCATCGCAAATGGAGCCAACATCGGAAGCTGGCTGGTCAATACAGTGGTGAATCCCAGAGCAAGAATATTTTTGGCTTTTAGCGACTTGCAACGTATGGATTCAAAATCCAGATCGTTCGAGCTTAGCATCTTTAGTGGCTTGAGGTGACGAGTAGACATCGACAAAAAAGGCTTCATCACATCGATATACGAGGAGACCACACCCGCCATCGTTTGTACACGCAAAGCGGATAGATCAAACATCTCTTGTTCAAAGTTTTGTTGCGCATTCTGATACACGGCTTGCGCCTGCTCATACTGATGTTGCGCACGATTGCGAATTTTCTTCGCCTTCTTGAGCTTTTTCTTTCCCTTGATCCCTTTGTATACACCATATCCGATTGGTCCCAATAAAAATAATCCCATCTTCTTCTCTTATGCCTCAATACGTGCTTTGGGCTGTTCAGTTTCCATGAAATACTCGTGGGACATCCATCCAACCGCTTCTGTTAGCGCAGCAGCGGTGCTCGCATTGATGGCATTTCCCCAGCCCGGAATCCAGCCGACCAGAAACTGGGATATCCCTCTTCCACCTACTGTCGCTATGAAGGGAAGAAGTATCTTTGCTGCTTCTGCTTCCGTGATACGAACATCGTGTACCGCCCCTATTGCAACAATCATTGCTGTTTGAATTCCTGCAAGAAAAGGGGCATCCGCACCCGGAAGCTGCGCCATTCCTGCGCCCACTGCAGCTGCACTCAATGATGCAGAATGAATAATACCGTGTATTTTTTGATCTTGCGTAGCCATGACTATCTCCTTATGCGACGGTTGCTATTTTGCGCTGAACGCGTATGATTTCTACTTTGACCTGTTCGCCATTCACAAATACATCCTGCACATCACCCTCTCGCATTCCCAAAATAGCGGAAGATATGGCATGTGATGCATTCTTCACCTTATGTATCTGTGCTTCTTGACCATTGATACGGAACTCTACGGTGACCCCCAATGACACAATGTCAGTTTGTGACTCTTCTTCCATACCAGGATGCGTGGCAAAGAACTCGACAATGTCCAAGATGACCTTTCCTTGTGGAAGAAAAGTCTCTTTGCTCTCTCCTTCGCTCATACCAAGGAGTGCAGCTGCAAACGGTGCGGTATATGAGATCATGCCAAGATCCGGTACACTTTCCTCAAACCCTACAATCTCGATAAGACGAAGATCTTTCTCTCCATCCTCGTTGTTCTCGTCGATCACCTCAACCAAAACGACAGATCCAATATCCACCTGAAACGTTGGACGTGAACCCTCTTCCACAACAATGCGCTTTGCATTCGACAAGATGTTTTCAATCTCGTTTATGCGCCACGTCTTGTTTGCTTCCATTTGCTGTAAATAATTAAAAAAAGGATTATCATGCCACCCATCCCCTGATAGTTCGTGTGCAACGGTACGCTCATCACAAATTTTCTGATGATCCATACGTGCCTTGGCAAGACGGTTTTGAAAGAGCTGAACGCCACGAGATGTGAGCTTGTATTGTTGTTTTTTCATCGTTTTTCCCCTATGATTTTGTTGTCTACACATTGCTGTACGAGAGGGTTTTGCACTGCGGACAAAGTTGTTTCTTTTTCTTGTTTCGATTGCTCGATCAAACCTGCAACAATCTCTTCCAAGATCTTTTTTAGACATGCCACAGTTTCAATTTTTTTCGCACACAGCTCCGGCTGCTTGACATGCGGAAAGGAAAGCATGTGGTTGTCTTGGTAGATGGGTGCACTTTGCACCATCAACGTTAATGTGGGTGTATTGGAGGTTGGCTGAACAATACGATGCATCGTATCTTCGTGCATGTAGTATGCCATACCTGCTGCTTGATGGACATTATCTGTACATGTAGCCCAAACCATACCCATGTTCTTTTCTGTTGCACCATATGCACCCAATTGTTTATGGTACATGCGAAGCGTCAAACGCTGCGCGTTCTTAACATCCTGTACATCCATATTGTCCAACGGAACCCAAGTCTCACTATGCAACGATCCCATCATGACTTTGGAAGCCATTCTCCAACGATGATTGTGTACATTCTCCTCTGCAGTATGCGCATTTGCAGGCCAGTAGTGAAGACGAATCTTTGTTTTGGTCTCACCTTGAATGTGAAATTGAATCTTAATAAATCCATTGGGATGAAAGCTAGAATCAATCGCAACTTGCTCCATTCGCTTCTCATCATTCATAAGCAAACGAATCGCGTGAATCAAATCGTCAGTTGATACGTTCTCAAGAACGCGCTTTACAAACTCTTGGCTCACACCATAACAACATACCCCTTGCATCAAACGGGCAATCAAAGAAGCAGAGACTTGCTCTGTTCTTGCGCATCCGAAAGCATGTGAAGGGGTACGAAACGTCATATCTTTTTGGGCTCCATAAAAAGGGATTCGTGTGTTGGTACGAGCACTGATGACAAAGCGGTCAAAGTTGATTTTTTATTTTTGGTCTTTTTATCAGACAAAATGGATACAATCGCCTTGTATAGATCTTCACAGACCTGATCTGGATTCGATTCTGCGGAAATCATGTGCCATTTGATATTCTTGAGAGGACGTAGCACACCATCCTTAAGCTTCATATAGGTCTCATGAGCGGCCATTAAGCGCTTGGGTTGCTCATCAAAAGCACCATACGATCGATTTCTAGCTGAAATACGGGAAAAAATGGTATCCATCGAAGCATGCATATACAAAACATGCTGTGGAATGGGAATCAATCGCTCTTCTTTACGAATCGTGTTGTAATACTCCTCAGGATTCTCTTTTCCTTGATGCCATCGTGTGGTAATACTTGTGAGAATACTCCGGTCCCCAAGAATAAATTGCGGACATACACCTTCTTCAAAAAGAGCATCGACTTGCTCTTGCGCCTGATAGACCTGACCATTGGATCGATTTGCATACAGTGCACGTGTCCAACAATCAAAACGACGAAGCGGAAGATGCTGGTCCCAAAACTCCATCCACGAAAATCGAGATACACGTGAGGTGGGGTTGATGGATACGTGTGGAAGCATCTGTAGCCGCTTCTTTAACATAGAGAGCACAGTAGATTTTCCAACACCTTTGATACCTTCCACAGCAATATAGGGCAGTGTTGGCAAAAATTCCATCGTCATCATCGACTCCATGATTTTGGGTTCGATAAGGATACGCAGCACGCTTGTGTCACGGTCAAAGTTGAACGTAAGATGATGCGAGAAAAATAAAAACCTGCATACGCAGGCATTTAGAGGATCATGTACCCGAAACTAATACGGGATTCTAGAAATAATCTCTTCAATATCTGTGAGGTGTTTCCACTCTGGAGATAGACCTTGTAACGTCTCTAAAGAAACAGATGATGGATCAAGACGATAGCAGGTGCGATAAAAGAATGCCTTTTTGAGAGATTTTTCTTTGTCTTTTGTCGCATAAAAAATCTCTTTTACCTCCTCAATGCTCAATGCATGCTCCATCCGAAAGATATCTCCCAACCAATCGGGGAGTTCGTCCACTGTCAACCCCACGTTTGAATCGGTATTAAGATCTTTGTCAATTCTGTTGTGATAAAAACGCAAGAACAGCTTTGTCCCTTCAACATATGACTCATAGCGACCTTGATAATTGTCCGCTTTTTCTCGTGCCTCTTTTATGTGTAGAACAGCATCATCGTATCTCTTTTGCGTTCGTAAAAATTCAGCATAGTCACCTATACAACGTGGATTTTCTTGTTTTTCAGTACGTTTGCTTCGAGAGATGTTGTCTTTGTATAGCTCCTCTGCCAATTCATAATTTTGACAAGCTCGTGCAAGTCTTGCTTTCGTTCCAAAATACCAAATCTTTGCCTTTGCGGAAATGGGTTCCCATTTGTCCAACAATTCAAGTCCTTTTTGAGGTTCCAAAACATCAAGATGGCTAATGGCCTGACTGCAAAAGAATTCAAATACGTTATCTTGCACCTCTTGTAAAAGTTCTGGATTCGTATCAAAATACGTTTTCTGAATTTCCATCATTCTTTGATTGTATATCTTTGCTTCTTTGATACTGACTTTATGATTTGCCCCCATCAACGCCGCTCCCAAAATAGCATACTCTTCGATAGGATCAAATTCGTTGTATCTTTCTAGAATAATGGTTGCCAAATGATATGCTTGCAGCCAATTCTTTTGACTAAGAAGCACTTCTAGTTGATCGTAGTCCGTGTCAAAATCATACGTCGGAGTCACACAAATATTCCATGCTTCTTCGATATTACTGCAGCTTGTACCTCTGTTTTGGGTTTTTTCCTTTGTTAGTGCCAAAAAAAATGACTTAGGGCGCGTGGATTCAATGTATTTCTGCTTGGTATCAAACTTTTTGAGTGGCACACATTCCAGATTCGAAGTCAAAACTCCTGTGATCACTTTGTCACCAGGAATGACTTTTTTTTGATAAAAAGAGCGAACTGCAAGCACAAAAGCCAGTGAAAAAGAATTCTGTCCCCACTGTTCGCTCGAACATGAAATTTTTAACGGA
>NYTD01000096.1 GCA_002683315.1 Deltaproteobacteria bacterium
ACGACAACCACCACAAGAACAACAACAACAAAAACAAAAAAACACGCAAAATATTGCAAGACACAACACAATCCGTTCTATTTGGAACAAAAAGAGTCGGAATCGACAGCTCGTTGTATTGCTATATGAAGATGGAATCAATGGTGGTGGACTCAATACATTCTTACAAAACTACAGTGATTTTATTCCTCCAACAGATAGTTTCCTTTTGCAGCTTGAAGAATCGCAAGAGCATCAAGTCTCTTTTCCTTCTTCTATTTTGGGTACAAAAAAACCTCTCGAATCAATCGCCTCTCTTTTTTCACAACCCATATCTTCAATGCCCAACTCCACCTATGCGACCTACACCTATGGATGGAGTTCAATCATCGTCCAAACTCCATTCTCCGAGGAAGATATCGAAGAAATATTCTCTCTCGTAGATACAACCGAATGATCAATATAATTTTTGGTCTTCTCTGTACGAAGGCGTTTGCAGAATCCACAATAATGGGTACCATACAAACCTTTGATGGCACTCCCGTATCACAAGCATATATTTATGTTTTTGATGCCCGAAGCAAATACCAATACACAAGAAGCGATAGCGCTGGCTCATTTTCAGTCGATGTGGCACAAGGAGCGTATCGAATCCTAATCGCTCCGACTCCCTTTGATAATCTGGTTCCCGTTTTTTATCCAAACGAGCAAAGCTATTGTGATGGAGAGCGTATCTTTGGTGGAGATACAATTGATGTTGTTTTGGAGGAAGGGAAAATAATATCAGGGACACTTGAATCTCCTAATGGAGAACCGATTGCCAGTGCTCTCATTGAAACCCAAGATGATGTCAGTCCCGTCGATCGAGTAGCACAGACAGATTCTGATGGAAAATTCATCATACAAGGCCTTCCCTCGAACCATAATCTGGGATGGAGATGCTATATTGAAGCTCCCGGATATCCTGAACAATATATTGGTGCTACATACGAAGAAGATCTTGCTCTTCGTGTCGAAGACGGAGATATAGGCATTCATCAACTCAAAGAAGGAATATTTCTATCAGGTGTTGTAGAAGGACCACAAGGAGTCATTCCCGATGCAGAAGTATTTGGATACTCAGGATCACAAGTGGTCGGTGGAAAAACACAAGAAGATGGAACATTTTTTCTACAAGGACTTCCGCCAGGAGAAGCGCTCGTTTGGTCTTCTGCTGCTGGCCATGCAACTACATATGCACCCAACTTCGACCGTCCAACTGAATTCTTTCCTCTCCTTGAGGAAGGATCTGAAAAAAGTGACTTCTCCGTACAACTCCCAGAAGAGACCATTCTTAACATCAGTCTTGTCGATGACGGTCCCATACTCGGCGCCAGCGTTCTTCTGTACAATGACAACAATACCGTCGGCCGAGGAAACCCTGTAGATGATGCAGGCGTCGCTACAATAGACCGCCTCCACAAAGGGACATATTTTCTCCAAATCTATGCTGAGAATGACGGCTATTTTAATGAATGGTATGAAAATGAAGAAGGAAATATTCCCATCATCCTCAATGAAAACCTCAATATCACAATCGATCGAGAACCGGCTTCAAAACTGACAGGCATAATTCTAGATGATCAAGAAAATCCTGTATATGGTGCAGATATATTGATGAGTAATGGAGTTGATGTTCAACGCGCAAGAAGCGACAAGGATGGTTCATATACCGTTTGGGGTCTCTACGAGGACACGTGGGAATTTTCTGTTTCCTACACTCCACTATGTCCAAACGACCGCTCCTATGTCACAATGTATTACCCCAATTCTCCTACTGCATCAGAAAGTATGATGATTGATCAACGCGAACAAGAACACAATATCATACTCCCCATTGACGATGATCATGACGAAATGTCCGATACATGGGAAGATGAAAATGGACTCAATTCAGCATACAATGATGCGCAAGAAGATCCGGATCAAGATGGCATATCCAATCTTGAAGAATACCGAAGCCAAAGTAATCCTACGCAAGAAAAAACATCGCAATGTGGATGCCAAAGCAATAGTGCATCATTTGTTATTCCCATCTTATTGCTTGCGTGGCGGAGAAGAGAATGAAAACCAAGCTCCAGATCCTGTTGGGATTGAGCCTGGGAATTCTCAGCATGTGGTGGGCCACAAAGAACACTGACTGGAATCAGGTGTGGCTGTTTCTCCAAGACGTACGACCATTAGACATGGCTATTGTCGCTGTATTATTCATGATTCAACAATTTTTACGCGCGCACCGCCAAATACTGCTACCTCCATCCATATCGTATAAAAATAGTTTATTGGTCTTGTGCATCGGATTTTTTTTCATCAACACACTTCCCGCTCGATTGGGAGAATTGACTCGGCCTATTTTACTTAAAGAGATAGAAGGTTTACCGATATCTTCAGGACTTGCGATGGTATTTACCGAGCGTCTTTTGGATCTGATGTCCGCTTTTGTTCTTGCACTCTTATTTCTTTCGTTCGCTGATATTCCACAGCTTGATGACATGTGGGCCACACGAATCGCACAAGGAGCACAGTTGATTTTACCTTTGGCCATGTGCACATTGATTATTTTTATCGGCTATGGACATCGGTTATCGAGATTTCTACCTCAACGTTTTGCCAATACCCTCCTCCCATTCTTTGATACGCTCAAAAAACAACGAACCCAATTGCCAATCATTATATGCAGTACCGTAATTATTTGGGGCATGACTCCATTTTTATTTTTATTTGGAGCCTCGTCATTTGGAATCTCACTAAACTATATCGATGGAATCGGAGTTTTGGGCTTTACCATGATCGGAATGGCAGCCCCAAATGCTCCGGGCTTTGCAGGAACATATGAAGCTTCATTTATGGCTGGCCTTCACGTACTTGGACTTAAACAGGAGAGCCTCAATTTTGCCTTTGCCTTTGGATTTCACTGGTGGGTATATTTCACGCAAAGTCTCTCAGCACTCTATTTTCTCGCGACAGAAAAAATCTCTTTTTCACAGATGCTTCGTCAGATGCGTGTCAGCTCCAAAGCATAAACAGGAAGCCCCATCTCGCGAAACTTGGATTGATAGTTGGTAACAATGTCCAATTCCCATGGTGCACCATTTTTATTGACATCATCTTCTCTACCCGTAATGGCGAAAGGTAAATCTTCACAATGCTCGATCACAGATAAAATATGTTGCTCGAAGTCTGTCTTAATCCTCCACGAGCACCCTTCTTTTAGAGCTTCGGAAGCCCAAACACAAAACTCTCGGTTGAGAAGTCGCTTTTTGGCTTGCCGTTTTTTCTTCCACGGATCGGGATGATTGGTGTACAAACCAGAAAGGGAGTCCTTTCGAAAAATCTCCCCTACCATCCATGCATCATATCTGGTGATTCGTGCATTTTGAACACCCTTTGCCTGAATTTTTCTTGCACAAAGCATCACTCGTTTATATCGAATCTCCATACCAAGCCAATTGGAATTTGAATCCAGTTCTGCCATCCCTGCAAGAAAAAAACCGTTCCCGGGACCGATTTCTAGCTTCATTGGTGCAGTACGTCCATATACCTTAGACCAGTCTGAGCAAAATTTTTGTGCATCGACTCCTCTCAAAACTGGAGGCCCTGCCTGCCAATATTGTTCAAGGTACACATTGAGCTTTGGGTCATCAAACTGTGATGGAGTTGGATCTCGAAACTTAAAATTCATTGGTTGGCTTTCCATGATGCTCCTCCTTGATACATCTCTTTTTTCCAAATTGGAATGCTACTTTTTAGTTGGTCTATTGCTTTTCGTGAAACCGTATAGGCTTCATCACGATGTGGAGCAGAAACGGCAATTACCACACTTGTCTCACCTACCTCAACAATCCCAAGGCGATGAACAATAGCAACACGCGATGTGGGATGCTCTGATTCTAGCGAATGTACGAGACTTTGTAATTCTTTTCGCGCCATCTCTTCATATGCTTCATATCGAAGTTCCAGTACTTTTTTCCCTTCAAAAGAATTCCGTGTCGTTCCCTCAAATATCAAGATGGCTCCAGCTTCATCATGTACAACAGTATTACGAACCCTTGAAACATCTATTTTTTCATACGTTAGATCAATCATCACCCTCCTCCAAGTGGCGGTAAAAAGGCGACTTCATCTCCATCTAAAGGAACCACGGTTGCGTCTACATAACTTTGATTTACAGCAAATCGTATCCCATTGGGAGTTCGACCAAATATAAGTGTAAAGAGAGAAGAGACACTCATTCCCTGCTCAATCTTTCTTTCCTCAACAGAGACCCCGCGCTCCTCACGCAACTGAGCGAAATAAAAAACTTGTATAGAGATAATAGGTGACATAAAAATGGTGTGTACAATATGTTTATGTTAGATTTTGATCCTATCAAATTGGAATAGGCCTTACCATATAACAAGGCAAGAAAGATAATCAAGCAGTACCTTTGGAGCTCTATTCATGCTGTGGCTATGTCTAATCATCTGCTGTCGAAACACAGACCCTGTTCTGGTTGGTATCCCCTCAGAACCTCTGCTTGAAGAACAAGATTCTCCCTCAAAAGTACTGCAGCAAAAGAAAAAATCAGCGACCAAAGTCAAGCATTACACCAAGCCTCCAGGAGTCATTGTGGACGTAGAACGATTTGGAGGTGCAAGCTTCATGGAGTCACAACCATATCTAAGCGAACAACTTGGTGAATTTGTTTCCAAACATACGCTCATTCCCAGAGATGGAGAAAGGAGAGTCTATGAAAAAGGAGAAGTTCGAATTGTAGACGATACTATTTACATGATTCGCTTTATGCTTCCAGAACCTATGCGACGAAACAAAGCTCTTCGAGTAGCAGGATTCACTGAATTCATCGATAAATATGTAATTACCCATCACGAATATCAAGTCTTGTACAAGTGGGACTTTGTTCGTTTTCGAATGAAGCGAGAGGATGAAGAAAGCGAACTGGTCACGAGTTTTGAGGCATGGAAATGGATCCCTCTTGAACAAGGGAGTCGATAATGACTTGTAACTCTTTCGTCTGTATCGATAACCGCAATCGGCCTTCTTTTCTCCAAAGATATGCGCGAGTAGAAAATGGAAAGCCAAACAGAGCCACACGAGTCGAGTCATTTGAAAACATCCAATATGGCCATATAGAACGTACGGTACACTCAAATCCAGACTCTTGAATCAGTGATATCCAATCTTCATGCTCTCGCCACATCTCATCTTGCCACAGACGAAACAGCATCATCCATGCTGCGCACCATACAGGGACAATGATAAGACCTGCCAAAATACTATGTACAATACTTTGATCTACAAAAACATAACTCAGCATATCACTGGGTAGTTCATACATCATCGGCTACTTGCTTAAGTCAATGGTGTCATTCTCGCGAGCCAAGAATACAGGAAGTTCATCATATTCAGCCCAATACGCACCGAGTTCATCTAGACTGTCATCGCTTGCATCTGGTGCATGATGAAACAAATACAAGCTTTTTGCCCCCATAAGTTCACAAAGCTTCACTGCATATTCTGGATATGCATGTCCCCAAGTCATACGCTCAAGGTACTCATCAAAAGAAAACATAGTGTCCATAATGACAGCATCTGCTTCTGTCATCGCCTCAAGTAGTTTTCTTTCAAGCTCTGGAGGCTTTTTATTCGCCGTAATTCCCTCATCAGGTGTGGTCATTGGAGCAGTATCTGTCAAGTACAGAACACTTGATCCATCTGCATCTACACGGTAACCACATGAACCACCCGGGTGATTGAGTGCAATGGTTTTTATTTTGTAGGGACCTACTTCAAATTCTTGATCAAGATCCAAACCTTCAAAGGATAAATCTGCAGGAATATCTCGTAGTCGTAACGGGTGATAAATACCATTTAGATATCGAGAAAGCTTGTTTTGCGCATCAATACCACTTGCTGCTGGTACACGAACATTAATGGAAGAACTGGGTGAATATAGTGGACCGAAAAATGGAAAGCCAAACAGATGATCCATATGAAAATGTGTGAACAACACTTCAACATGTTGGACCCTATCACGTAAGAATTCCATACCACTTGCGCGAACACCCGTTCCACAGTCTAAGATTAGAGGGGGGCCTTCATTGGCTCGGATTTCAACGCAGGAGCTATTTCCACCGTATCGGGCTGTATGAGAGCCAGCTACAGGTATGGATCCTCGTACTCCACGAAAAGTAAATTTCAACGTTGCCTCCAAGACATAGAACTCTTGAATTATCTTATATCAATAATGATTGCAAAATAACAAAAAGACAATTTTCAACAAAAAAGCTGTACTAGAACAAGATTAAGCCACAAAATCACGGAACAAAAAAACAAAAAACATATGTTCTAAAAGACTTATTCTTCTTTACCTCCTTCACTATGCACCCATGATCGAATGTAAGAACCCAATGAGTCCCATTCATCTGTTGTTCTCAATTCCACAAAAAACTGATAGATCGCCTCTAATGCCATCATCACTTCATTATAAAAGAGCATTCTCTCTAGAATAACGGCCACATCACCATCACTTTCATGTTCTGGAAATTTTAAAGAAGAAATATCAAGATACGGGGCCTTGAGGGTCATGACATACTCTCGTTCATATACACGCAAAAAAACCCGTAAATCCTGTATTACCTTACCACTCTGTAATGCAGCATACGCTTCATGTGTTTGAAAAATAGACTCCCCTGTAACAACGGTTCTGGTTTGTTCTTCCGCTGGACTACGAAATGAAATCCTATCATCAATCCAAAAAGCAACCGGCATTGTAGCTTCACTATTTGGTAATTCAAACTCAAAAACACTCTCATCTCTTTGCGATAAAAAGCACATCCAAAGAAAAAAGTCGGAACAAAGATGGGGGAGAACAATGTCATTGTTTTGATTTCCATTACTCATCATCAGCTCCTTTGAATGTCATATCACTCACGTGAGCACTTTCCATCCGTGCACGTGTTCTATCGTCAGGAATCAATAAAGAGGGATAGAATATCTCAAGACCTATTCCAAAGGTTTCAAAAAATAACTTCACAAACTGTTCATTCACATTTCGTGAAGTGCTATGAAGAATCAAGTACGACTCTTGTACATTCCAACAGAATTCAACAGTCTTTACTTTGGGAAGGGTTTTGGATAGAAGCTCATTTTTCACCTGTTCTTTTATCTCTCTACGAACCTTCGCTGGTGCTTTTTCCTTATTATTGGCCACACACCAGTCCTCTACTTTTTGCTTCGATTTCGCACGAAAATAATTAGAGGGCACCGTCTTCTTGTCGATTCGCATTTGTGCATAAATAAATGGTTCTACATACCAGCGGGTACTATCAGAAAAATCTTGATCCAATAAATTGTGAATGGTCGACCAACCACACCGAATTTCTTCTGAAAGAACATCTGTATTACTTCGAAACGCATGGTCTTGAAAAGAATCGATATAATGAACTTCAAAAGCGGTTGGTGGTTTTTCCAACACATGAAAGCGACGAACACTCATAGCACCTGTCATCAAACCCATCAGGACACCTCCTCTACAAGAGCAAAGGCATGGCGCAGCAAAACAACAGAGTCTTGCTCAGAAACACAAAGCGTACATTCATATCTTCCGACACGATCCAAAACACCTTCAAAGACAAGACCACCAAGTAACGAGACACGAACTGGAGTTTTTTCTAAGAGGAAACGATACAACTGCTTATTCGATATACGAAATCGATCTTCGACACGCAAAATAGGCGCTTGATCATTTGCCCCATCATCAATCGGTTCTACTTTTTCAGCACTACATGCTTTGATATGCAACTTGGGAATATCCAAAGAACCTTCTGCTGTCAGAAGTTCCAAATCATATTGTGTTTCCGTAATTATTTCTCCTTGAAGCCTCTCACCGTGATGGCGCCAAAAAAATCCAGATAGCCCCCTAGTCAACACAGGAAACGAATCTGTTTCATCAATATGATTCTTTGTATTTTTTTGAACAAGAACATCGTGCAACGACATCTCTTTATTTTTTAGAGAAGAAACTTCTCGTGTGCTGAGATCGTGCTTTTGCACGAGCAGTTCGAACTCCAAATCTTCTCGAGATTGAACGATGGCCTCATGTAACGAGCACTCATTATTAACGACAGCAAATGCGAGCTGCATAGATAGCTGATACTGACGCACCAGTTTTTTGGCTCTTTGCCGTTTTTCAGTTTTGTTTTCTGCTTTCATATTCTTTCCAATATATTGAACGAAATGGGATGTATCCCATCACAGCCTCTCAGACCAAAAATAACTATGCTGACTATGCAATATTTATAAGAACAATCGAATTATTTAGAAAGTGTGCGAGCATTGGGGCCCAAAGAGAACCGCTTCGTTCCCTGAGAACACCCAACATGCATCCAAAAACACAAAGAGGAAGCACAGAGTACATGTTATCAATATGTAACATCCCAAAAAGAATCCCTGAAATTATGATTTTTTCTGTTGTAGAACGTTTGATCGCTTCCCACAAAAAACCACGCATCAAAACTTCTTCCACAATCGGAGCCCATGCTATGATCACAAAAGTAAACGCCCACCGTTCGTAGGGGGAAGAGGTCAAAAACTCCTGCACGAATTCCTGTTTTTCTATTGTACCCACAAAATATGTACACAATAACACCCACAAAGTAGATACCATAATCTGGATCATCGCCACGAGTACGATCCAAGGCGTAAACTGTAATGGGAAACGACGAATCCCTAAACTCCGAAGAGAACACCGAAAAAAAACAAAAGATAAAACGCCACTACCCCCCAAAAATAATCCAAAAGGAGTTGCTATTTCTTTCCATCTTTGAGGACATACCTCCACACCTATTCCTATTCCAAGCATCCAAAGAAGGAAAAGAACAAGAAATTCTGATATATCCCAAGAGTCCCTACCCTTAAAAAGGTAAAATCCTAATGCACCACCAACGAGTACAAACGTAGAAAGAGCCAAAAGAAGAATCACAACATACTTCGAAGATAAGAAACCAAATCGTGTAAAAACCCTCCAACAGTCTTTGTTTTTGAAGTATAATTCACCTCAAAACCCACTGATTCTCCCCAAGAGAAAGCCAGTTGATTGGCTTCTATCAGCTGATCGGCATCTTGTGAAGGTAAGGTAGTAAGCGGTGGAGAGAGTGTTACTCTTAGCGCATGATGAGCAAATAGAACTTGAAAGAGAGGCTCATATTCTCCTTGCGTTCCAAACATTACAATCGTCGTATAACCGTGAATTAGGCATTCATCTTTAAACAAACGAGCTTGAACAACAATATCTTGCCCTCCAGATAATGGACATCGCTCCAAAGAGGCATCGATATATAAATCATTGCTTTCTTTTGGAAGGGGTATGTTCGCTGCTTGAATGTGACACTTATCATGAAGAATTTGTTGGAGAAGATCGTAATGCTGTGTTTGAATATACGATAAGGGGAACATACCCGTTTTTATAAGCCAACTGATCACATCGCGATATTCATCACCATGCAGTCCATGCTCTTGAAAAACTTGTGTTATCTCTTTTCCCTCTTGTTGATGTGAACGTTCCAAATCTACCACATTGTGTAAATCTTTGCATCGCTTTGTAAGAACCTCTTTCTCTTGCATCAATGTTTGAATCTGCTCTTTTTGCTGAGAGATTATTTTCTCCATCTGGTTTTGCTGTTCTTGAAAGATGAGAGCCTTATTCTCCATATCAGCTTGCATCTGCTGCACAATATTTTTCTGCTCGTCTGTGATTAGATTGCCTCTCGCTGTGCGTTCTAGCTCTTCAATTCTGTTTTCAGCCTGCTTTAAACGCCTTAGCCGGTCTTCTGCAAGTTTTCTTTCATGTATATATTCTTGACGTTGTTGTATGTTCTTTATGGATACCGGTTTTTCTTTCTGCTTGGTCTGGGGTACCTCTGTGATTCTCATTCCTGTACCAGAACCAATCATGCTTTCTATTTCTTGCAAACGATCTGACGTGATTTCACTATTCTCTTTTGGAGTGGAACGTTTTGATTCTTCCTTGAGACTATCTTTGCTTTGTTGCATTTTCTTCTTAGAAGATGATGTCTTTTTCTTTGAAGAAGCACCGCGCAACAGCTCATTTATCTTATCTTCATCAAACATATGCACCCCTGCGCTCATTAGGAAAAATAGCACATTGCATACAAATCTGCCACCAACAGAAATGAAATCAAGAAATACAAGCGATCCGTACGAGAAGTTCTTGTGCATGGACCAAAGGATTTGCTCGAAGAGTCATAATTATACCTTTATTCATTGCCCGAACTTCATCTATCCGCTCTCCACCTATTGGTGATTGCAAATATCCGAGTAATCTCCCTCTTTGTACTTGTTCTCCTACACGAACTTCTGGTACAAAGAAAGCTCCACAAACTGCACGATGGACTTCTATCTCTTGTTTTGTGACTTCTATCGTTTCCTGTACACTACTCATTGCCGTCGTTACGTTTAGATAGGCAAGTAAATTGGAGAATCCTGAAGCCATCATAGAGCACAATGAGTTGTCCAATGTAACCCCTCTTCCACCGATCACGTGCAAGGCTATCTGTTCGCGTTGTCTCCAACAAGCAACCAAACCACGCTGCGAAAAATACTCTCCTTTGCGCTTCCATACAACAGGAAGTTTCATTGCTCGAGCATACTCCAGTGCCAAACCACTAATCGGAGCCCGCACTTGTGGCAATTCTCGTACATGAGCTGCACCAGAGTGAATATCGATACAGATGTCCGCTTGTGCTGTAGCTTCATAAAGTGCAGCCGCTATTCTTTGTGCTGGATGACCGTTGGGATTACCCGGAAAAGCCCCATTGATATCATTTTGGTCAAAAGGAAAACGCTTATTGCACTCATCAGCACCAAATGTATTCACCAACGGATACAGTAAAACTCGTCCACGTATCTTTTGCATACGCAATACCGAGATCAACATATTAAGAGAATGAATCCCGTTGAGCTCGTTTCCATGCATCCCTGCAACCAATGCTATCGTTGGTCCTTCACCATTGCCAAACTCAAGCTGATGAAGCTGGTACGGGGTTCGAAGAGGTGATTCCATTTCAAAGATGACAGACATATTTTCTCATATCCTTTGTGTTATTGCGTGCGTAATATCCGAGCAACCATGGTACCCAAAGAGACTATCGGTTGAACGCGAAGTGCCATCAACAGACCATCACATGATGCCAAGACCTCTTCTCGCAGATTTCCTGAGGAGATATCAACCACAGTCCCTATTCGTTCTTCTTTTTGGATGGTTGATCCTAGTGCGACTTCTGGAATGAAGAAGCCTGCTCTGGATACACGAATCCGTTCTACGCTGTAACCTTCTACCAAGACAGGGCGTTCCATGCCAACCCAAGAAAAAGGAAGAACATCTTCTCGAAGAATTCCAACCTGAACAAGAAAATTAAGCAAACCATTTTTTAATTGCTCTCCCACATCTTCTGTTAATTGATTACCAACCCCTCCCTCCAAGACAATTGTATTGGGAAACTGGTACGCAAATGTTTTGGACGCCGCAGGACCTGGGTGACGCTTCCATATGAGTTGAACATTTAAATTCATAGCAAGAGACGCCGCTTCTTCACTACGAACCAAAGCCTGTGTAATCTCTTGAAAAAATGGACGAGCACCACGAAGTTCAATCACATAATCACATTTTTGAAGGTCTTGTACGAGAGTATGAGCCACTCTTGCTGGAGGATGTCCATTTTCCTTACCCGGAAACAAACGATTCAGATCAACATCAAAGAAAGGCCATAATCGAATACCTTGCTCAGCAGCAAGAGGATTCATACAAGGGTAGATATCAACACAACCTTGCATGTGTTGTTCATGATTTTTCAAAAACATCATCAGAGCAAGTGCGATCCTCATACCTTCAGGAGCATCTCCTCGAATACCCGATACAATCGCCACGCGAGGACGGGACATTGATCCGAATCGATGCCGAACAACCTCAACCGAACCACCGGTTGGCATTTCGATTTCGAACACTACACTTTGCTCTGCCATACACACTCCATTAGAATATGACTTTGCAATAGTCTACACAATACGACAGATAATATCAGAAAGAAAAATAATCCCAATGGAATAAGACCGACATGACAAGAAAGAAAAGATAGAATAGGCTTTCTATTTTGGAGGAACGTTGATGATTTTTTTTATCATGATTCTATCATGGGTACATGCTGCTCCGCTGGTTATAGACTTTAAAGATGGTACAAGCCAAAATACAATCCAAGAGATTTTTGGTCTCACTGTAGAATGGATTCACCCCAACAGTGAAGACGAATCGCTCGCATATATAAAAGAGACCGTATCAGAAGAGCGAAAAATTGAATTGGAACAACATGAACTTGTCGAAGCGGTTGAAGAATCCATACAGTATAAAGCCTTTGGTGAACCCAATGATCCTTTATATTCTCAGCAATGGAATCTAAGAATGATCGGTGCGGAACATGGCTGGAAAGAAGGCTCTGGAGAAGGCATTACAGTGGCTGTTCTTGATACGGGTGTGGCACCTGTACAAGACCTGAATCCCAAATACCTCAGAAAAGGAGTCTCTTTTGTCTCCGGAGAATCTACTTCTGTAGACTTAAATGGTCATGGAACACATGTTGCGGGTACTATTGCTCAATACACCAATAATAAATACGGAGCTGCTGGCATTGCTCCAAAATCGACCATTCTCCCCATAAAAGTCCTCTCCAAACAAGGATTTGGACAATCAGAATGGATCGCTTCAGGAATCGATGAAGCTGTAGATCAAGGAGCGGATATCATCAATCTTTCTCTTGGGGGAACATCATCACGTGTCATCAATGTTGCCATTGACAAAGCATTGAAAAGAAATGTCATTATTATTGCGGCAGCTGGGAACACAGGAAAAAAAGGGGTATCCTCTCCCGCGAAGCGCAAAGGTGTCATTGCGGTTAGTGCCACCGATCGCAATGATGATCTTGCTCCATACTCAACGTGGGGAACAGAGATCTTTATCAGTGCACCTGGAGGAAATAAAAAACAGAAGGATGGTGGAATCATTCAAGAGACCATATCTGGAGATAAAAACGAATTTCTAGAATTTCAAGGTACCAGCATGGCCACCCCTCATGTTTCGGGAGCTGTCGCCATCTTGCTCGGTTCGGGAATACAACCACAAGAGATCCCCAGCGTCCTGCAGAAATCAGCACACGATCTTGGCACACAAGGACATGACCCAAAATTTGGTTATGGAAGACTGGATCTTGCTGCGGCACTTTCAATCGCTGTATTACCCTCCATTTCATTATTCATTTCTCTTCCTTCCAGTATTCTTGTCGCATCCTTCGCGGGTTTTCGTTTCTATGGTATATTTGCCTTTCTCGCCACCACATGTATCAGTGGTGCATTTTACCTACCTTGGTTCGGTTTTTCCACTTCTACTATGTTTGAATATCCACTGCACTGGGGAGCAAATATAATCGGATACCCCAGCCTGTGGAACTCGATACTTCCTCCACTTATCGTTTCTTTTTTCACATTGGGATACAATAATCTTCGATGGATCGGAGCTCTTGCTGGACTATCTTGGAGTTTGTACCTATTTCATCTTCCAGGAGGATGGAGTATTATTCAGGGGATACTATCAACTCTTCTCACGATTCTCATTGTGATGATTCATCGTTTCGAAAAACAAAAAAATTAAGGATCATTTTATGTATATAGGAACTCTTCGATATAGCGATATAGGTGCAGGAGGATGGTCACTTGAAGGTGTTGATGGAACAACATACACCCTTCTTGGTGATATACCCCAACACCTCAACAACAAACGGGTCTCTCTAAAAGCAAAACCCATGCAAGGCATGGGCTTTATGATGAACGGACCGATGTTACAGGTCGAAGAGATTCGTGAACCCTAGCTCCCATTTCTCATAATGAGTGAAACCACAGTTTTGTCATCTCCACCCATATTGAGTGTCATACCGACATTGGGAAGAGTTGACATTTGATAGTCTCCACTGAGACCTTTCATCTGACGAAAGATTTCCAATACTTGCTTAACACCTGTGGCACCCACAGGATGACCAAACCCAATCAGGCCACCACCTGTATTGACTGGGATAGATCCATCAATATTGGTCGCTCCATCGCGCAACAACTGAAAAGCCTGACCAGGAGCTGCGAGCCCCATTGCTTCATACATCATCATCTCTGTAACAGTAAAGCAATCGTGCACTTCCGCCACTTCAATCGCTTCACTTGACAAACCAGCAGATGCATATGCCTTTTGAGAAGCAAGTGTAGCAGTATTCAATTGCGTGAGATCTCCATCTTCAAATAGAGAATCAACAGCATGTCCTCGACCGATTACTTCTGCTGCATCAGCTTCCGTTTTGTGCAGTTTCTTTAATCCTTCTGCGGAGACAAGAAGAAGAGCAGAAGCCCCATCACTAACTTGAGAACAATCCGACATCTTTATGTATGGATGCAGTTCCTCATTGGCGATAAAACAAACATTTCTCTCTCCAGCCTTCGCTGCTTTTTCGAATGACATGGAAACAGCTTTCATGTGCGCATTGGGATTTTTATTGGCATTGGCGTATGCTTTCACCGCTACGCGTCCAATATCTTCTTCCAAAACACCAAACCGTTCACGATATGCTTTTGTTCGACGAGCAAAAAGGGCTGGAAATGTAAAGTCATCAATGCTTCGTTGGCGCGCATAATCTGAAGCACGCGCAAGATAATCTCCACCTATTCGAGCGGATACTGTCGTTTGTACTTCCACTCCAGCCACAAGAACAATATCTGCTCCCGCTGCAATCGCATCGAGCCCAGCAAGCATCGCCAAACCTCCACTCGCACAAGCACCCTCCAATCTCGCTGCAGGCTTGCCTTTAAAAGCAGCATTCGTTCCTACCAGAGCCGCTCCCATGTGTCCTTGATGCACAAAGAGTTCTCCTGTAAAATTCCCGAGATAAAGACGATCTACGAGTTCTGGATTGAGACCTGTATCCGCAATAAGACCATCCACTGCAGCTTTCAGCAGTTGATCGTACTTAGGGTTCTCTCTTTTTCCAAAATCAGGGTGACGTTTCCAAATAAAATCTGGATGCCCTTTTCCTATGAATGGAGTGTGTGCTCCACCAACAACAAAGGCTCTACGAGTTAGAGGCATGATTTCTCCTTTTTGATATAATTATGTATAATGATTAACAATAAGCTATTTCAAGCTATGAGAGGAACCTGTATGAGTCAAGTAATCATTTCTATCTTGCTGTTTTCCTGCCAAGAAAAAGGTATCAATGTCCCTGGAGGAACAAACGCACAATCTACAGAAGATGATAATTCTTCATCCAATTCCATAGAATGTTCGGAAACATGGAATCAAAACGAAGAAGGTATATGGTATGATCCTGTTGCATGTGTAGCATGGAGTCCTTTATCTCCCGTTGTTACGTGGCATGAAACGGTCAGCTCTTCGGAAGCACGTGATGGAGGATGCGATCAGTTTTGTGATCTGGATGATGAACAAGATTATTGTGCGAATCTAACCCTCGGTGGACTGAGTTGGAAAACCCCAACCATCGATCAGCTAAAAGATCTCACCACACGCCGTCCACCATTTGAAAATATAGAGTACGATCTTTGGAGCCGAGATTCTGATCCGGTTGATGAACTTGCTTGGACTGCCAACATCGACCAAGCGGGGATGGAAATATCTTTTTATAAAACATCGGAAGCCAATGTTCGATGTATTGCACAATGAATCGATAGCCCTCAATTTTCAAGCGACACAACAAAAAAAACCGATTACATTTCCATTCATAGAATACCCTTAAACTTTCATGAATAGTAAGGATAAAACCATGCAAAGCGTACGTACATATCGCACTATACTCATGCTCATGTTGACTTCCGGAACCACTTTATCTTCAGGATGTACATGGATCAGTGACATTCGTCTCACAGAAAAAGAACAAACCTTAGACCAAGATGGAGATGGAGTTAGCTCATTCAGTGGTGACTGTAATGATTTTGATGCTACGATAAGTCCCGAAGCAGAAGAGATCTGGTATGACGGCATCGATCAAAATTGTGATGCTAGTGATGACTATGACCAAGATGGAGATGGTTTTGTTCCCAGCGAGTATTTTGGACTTCCTACTGCTGAAGTCCCAGGAACCGGACTACTTCCTGAGGGAGATTGTTGGGATAGCCCTTCACTTCCCGAAGACGATGCGTCTGGTCTAACGGGGTCTGATATATATCCCAATGCAGCGACAGACTCCATCTATGACGGAGTCGATCAAAACTGTGATGGAAAAAGTGACTATGACCAAGATAGAGATGGGTATACTCCAGATGAATATGCTTCTTTACCAACACTTGGAATTCCAGAAGGAGAAGATCCACTCTTGCCCGGCGGAGACTGCAACGACGACAACGCATCCATCAATTCAGATCAGACAGAAGTATGGTATAACGGTGTGGATCAAAACTGTGATGGGCAAAACGACTACGATCAAGATGAAGATGGATTTGTTCGCAATGAGCATGTCGGTCTGGAAACAGAGGGCATCGAAGGCTCTGATCAACTCCCCGGTGGAGATTGTGATGAAAATGACCCTACCATCAATCCTGGAGCATCGGACACTTTATATGATGGAATCGATCAAAACTGTGATGGAAGTGATGATTATGATCGTGATGGAGATGGTTTTGCAACAGCCGATCCACAATACGCGGGTCTAAGCACCCTGCCCAATACCGACTGTGATGATGGAGATGCTGATATCTATCCGGGCGCAATTGAAGATTTAAACGACATAAGAGATCTCGATTGCGATCAAAGGGGCGATTCTTTCTCCTTATCCAACATCTCTTGGGGCTCATTTGATGTCCTCAATACAAACACACCGTCCATCGTTGAGCAACTTGCTGCAAGTGCCAATGATGACAAGCTGTACGTTGCATTTTTTCAAGATCTCAGTATTGGACTCAATGGTTCAGCAAACCCACTTGCGATAGGATTTGATTTCGCCTCAAAAACGGTCGACACATTTTTCAATTGGGCCACCATTAATACTCTATATAGCACAGGCATGCGTATTTTGGTACGAG